>CAUSGP010000201.1:0-4503 GCA_963531075.1 uncultured Actinomycetaceae bacterium
TTCGCGGACTGTGGAGGTGGAAAGACGCCGGCAGGCTCCGGTAGTTCGACACCAGAGATCCCGCCATTTTCTGGCACAGTTCTGGAGAGTCGATCAAATGGTTGTCATGCGCGATGGCGCCGATCGCTTGGACGATCGTCACCTCAGGGTGACGTGATTTGGGCAGCGCAGCGACAACTTGAGAAACGGCGTTTCCATTCGTCAGCGCTACCACAGAATCTCCGCGAATCATCTCCATTGCCGTTTCGGCGCCCAAAGCCACCACTGGCGCCTCCGACGAGGCGATGGCGGCGGTCTGGCTTTCCTCTCCGCCTTCGCCGTCGGCGGCAACGTGTGCCCCGGCAAGTCCGAAGCGTTCTGATAGCTGATGTTCGAGTTCGATCGCTCGTTTGAGGGGATGCCTCACGGTGATCGTCACGATTCCGCGCTTTCTGGCTTCGGATAGCAACCGGGAGACTTGCGGACGCGAATACCCCAAAGTCCGGGCGATCTCATTTTGCGAGATGCCCTGCTCCCAGTATTGCGTCGCGACGGTGTGGAGCAGGTTTATGCGTTGCCTGCCCTTCGCGAATTGTTTTGATGTACCCATGTGCGAATTTCCTTCGACCCTCGAATAAGAATCCGCTAAACCAGCGATACTTGTCAAACTTGAAAATCGATTCAATGTACATATGTGCTTTTTACAACTTCGCCTTTCCGTGAAGCCGAGAAAGAATGAGGGATGTCGGCACGGTCAGCGGGCGCAAAGCTAGCCGATGCGGGATGGCCGGCGCTAGGCGAGCCGAGGTGGGTCAGTTAGCGCTAGGCAAGCTGCCGGATGGCCGGCGCTAGGCGAGCTGTCTGCTAGTCGGCCTAAGCCCGACCGCCCAACCGCCGCTCGCTAGCCAAAGACGGCCGATCGGTAGGGCTGCGGCCGAAAACGAACGGAGAGGAGATTCCATGGCAATCGCACGAACGATCAATGGCGACGTCGACCCGAAGACTCTCGGAGTGGTTAACGCCCACGATCACCTTATTCGCGTTGGAGCGGGAGAGGTCTACATCGATCCCGATCACTTGCTCGACGATGTCGATAAAGCGGTCGAGGAAGCCACGTACTTCGTCGAGGCATCGAAGAAATGGGCAAGCGGAGGAACGGTGGTCGATATGTGCCCCGCCTCCTCGGGGCGCGACGTTCTCAAACTGCGCGAGGTAGTGGGCCGAGTGCCGAATTTGCAGGTGATCCAAGCGACCGGCTTCCATCAACAGAAGGTTTATCTAGAGTGGAGGCAGAGCTGGGTCAACCAGTATTCGATTGCGCAGATCGCGGACCTGCTCATCGCTGACATCGTCGAAGGCGTCGATAGGTTCGACTACATGGGGCCCATCGTTGAGCGCACGGATGTCAAGGCGGGCGTCATCAAGTGGGCCACCGCCTACGGCAAGATCACGCCGTGGGAAGTCAAGACCGGCAAGGCCGTGGCGATCGCAGCCAAAGAGACCAGCTGCCCCATCAACACGCACGTGACCGCTGGCACGTGCGGGCCAGAGCAGGCAAGGTTCCTCGTCGAGGAGGGCGTGGATCCGGCCAAGATCGCCATCGGACACATCCAGCGCAATTGGGATCCCTGGGTGCACGAGCAAATAACGAAACTCGGCTGCTACGTCGAGCTTGACGGGACTAATCGCATCAAATACGTGCCCGATCACGCTCGGGTGGAACTCGTGCGCGTTCTCGGCGAGAAGGGCTACGGCAAGCAGATCCTTCTCGGCACAGACTCGGGTAAGGCCTCCTATCAGAAGGCATACGGGTCGGTCACGGGCATTGACTTCGATCCCGCGGTGTTCGCTCCGCGGCTTATTGACGACGAAGGTTTCGACCGTTCATACGTCGACGATCTTCTCGGGGGCAATGCGGCAACCTTCTTCGCGGGGGATCCGGTGGCGTGACGATGGCGGGCATCCAAGGCGTTGTGAGACGCCCGAAACTTCAGATAGCCCTCGACACAGTCGATCTGCCCGGCGCCCTCGGCCCGTTGCAGAAAGCAGCTGAGAGCGTCGATGTCATCGAATGTGGAACAATCCTTGCGCTGTGCGAAGGCTTCCATGCCGTTCGCGCGATTCGCGCGCTCTTCCCCGACAAGCAGATTTTGGCCGACGTCCGCATAGCCGAGGCGGGGTCGAAGATCGCCAGGCTCGCATTCGAGGCCGGAGCGAGCCTCGTCTCATGCGTGGCGGGGGCCTCTCTTGCGACGATCGAGCAGGTCTGCCGCGTGGCGACGGAGTTCGAGGGTGAGGTCCAAGTCGAGCTCGCAGACGAGTGGTACGACGTCGAGCGCGCCCGGCGTTGGCGCGATATCGGCGTGGAGCACGTCATCGTCAAGCGCTCGCGAGACCGCGAAGCCGCCGGTGATCTCTCATGGAAACCCGAGGACATGGAGCGGATCGATCAATTGGCGGCGCTCGGGTTCACCGTGACGATCACCGGCGGAGTGTCTGCCGAGGACCTGCCGGAGTTCGCGGGCCGACCGGTGGGAATCGTCATCGCGGGGCGCTCGATCGTGGCCGCCGACGATCCCGCCGCAGCCGCCCTGGAACTGCGCGAGAAGATCGCGGAGGTTTGGCCGTGAGCGCGGGGCATGAGGCGAAGGTGCGCGGCAAGGCCAGTGCCGGCAGGGCGGAGGCCGGCGCCGATCGCGAGGCGAGGGCAAGTGCCGGCACGGTGTCCCTGGGTATCTACGAAAAGGCGCTGCGGGGCTCGGATCTGACCACCCGAAACGAGTGGGAGGCCTTTCTCGCCCAAGTCCCCGAGGCTGGATTCTCCTTCGTCGATCTTTCGGTGGACGAGAGCCCCGAGCGTGAAGCCCGCTTGGAATGGGACAGTTCGAGGCGCCGCATGGTTTCGAGGGCACTTATGACGGTGGGGACGATGATCGGCGGCCTATGCCTATCGGTTCACCGAAAGATCGGCCCCGGGAGCGCGGACCCGGCCGTGCGGGAGCGCGCTCGCGAGGTCATGGCTCAGGGCATACGCCTGTGCAGCGACCTCGGCATACCGGTGCTGCAGGTCGCCGGCTATTTCTGCTATTACGAGCCGATGAATCGTGACGCCGAACGGCATTACGTGGAGATGCTCGTCGAGGCGGCAGATCTCGCATCGCGCTACGGCGTCATGCTCGGCATCGAGAACGTCGACGGCACGGACATTACATCGATCACGCGGGCGATGGACATGGTCGAGGCAGTCGATTCACCGTGGCTCCAGGTATACCCAGACCTGGGGAACATCGCAGAACAGGGTTTGGATCCGACCGCGGAGCTTTCCGCGGGTGAGGGGCACATGGTGGCGATGCACGCCAAGGACGTCCGGAGAGGCGAGCCTCGCCGGGTGGGAATGGGACAAGGAATCGTCGATTGGGACTTGTCTTTCGCCCTCTTGGCCAATCAGGGATGGTCTGGGCGTCTCATGATCGAGATGTGGAACGATGACGCCCCCGATTCCCTCGAGCGCTGCCAAAACGCTCGCCGCTTTATCACGCGAAAATTGACGGATGTGGGCATCGCCCTTGCCTGATCCGCGTTCGACGACGGCGCAGGCCGACTTCGAGTCGTCGTTGCCGGTTCGGGCAAAAGTCGCCGTCGACACTGGTTCGGTCAAGGGTCGCCGTCGATTGTCTTAAAGTCGCTGTCGTCGAATGGCTTCAAATGACGAGCGCAAGCCAGCGCCAGATCCACGGGCGCAAGTGCGTACCGAGTTGCACCGCATGGCTCAATAAACAAAATAATCACGCCAAAACACGAAAGAGAACCCAATGCTTGAACAGCTCAAAGAAGAGGTCTGCCAAGGCAACCTCGACCTCCCCAGGTATTCGTTGGTCACGTGGACCAGCGGCAATCTCTCGGCGCGTGACCCGGAAACGGGCCTCGTCGTCATCAAGCCTTCCGGCTTGCGCTACGAACGAATGACCCCCGCAGACATGGTGGTCGTCGATCTTGACGGCAAGGTAGTCGAGGGCGAGCGCCCATCATCGGATACGGCTTCACACCTTTACGTCTATCGGCATCGGGACGACGTCGCGAGCGTAGTCCACACCCATTCCAACTATGCCACCGCTTGGGCCGCGACAGGCCGCTCAATTCCCTGCTGTCTGACGGCGATGGCGGACGAATTCGGCGGACGTGTCCCGTGTGGGGGATACGCGGCAATCGGAACCGAAGAGATCGGGGTCCAGATCGTCGAGAACATCGGCCATTCGCCGGCGATTTTGCTCGCGAACCACGGCGTTTTCACCATCGGCGCATCGATCGAGAAAGCGCTGCAAGCCGCCGTCATGGTGGAGGACGTCGCAAAGACGGTGTCGATCGCACTCGGCGTCGGCGCCATTGCCGAGCTTCCCGAAGAGGACATCGTGGCGAACTACGACCGTTACAGCAACCGTTACGGTACGGCTGCCGCATCCCAGGGGGTTAGCCATGCCTAGATTTGATCTGTCGACCATAGGCGAGGGGCAGATTCGCCTGACG
>CAUSGP010000202.1:0-4477 GCA_963531075.1 uncultured Actinomycetaceae bacterium
AGCTGGTTGCTTCGCTCGTCGCGGGGTCTTTGCGCGAGGCGTCGCCGGAGACTCTGGCTCTGGCCGGCCAAGGCCTGCGCGATGTCACGCGCATAGCTCATTCGGATTCTCGGCTGTGGGCAACCATCATCGCCGGGAATGCCCGCGAAGTGGCCCTTGTTCTCAGAAGGGTCTCAACCGAGTTGACCAGGCTCATAGCGGCCGTCGAGGCGGGCGTTGATGATCCCTTTGCTTACGGCGTCCTCTCGGGCGTGAGCGAGGCGATCCTCAAGGGGAACGAGGGAGTCGAACTCATACCGGGCAAACACGGCGGCGCTCCGCGCCGTTATGGCAATGTTTTCGTGCTTGTGCCAGACGAACCTGGAATGCTCGGGCGGCTTTTCGCCGAAGTGGGGGATATTGGCGTGAACATCGAGGATCTCAGCCTCGAGCACACGATCGGCCAAGAGGCCGGGCGCGCCATGCTTTCGGTGCTTCCCCGCGAAACCGCGCGTTTGGCCGTTTCTTTGGAGCGGCGCGGATGGCGCGTCATCGTTGAAGGAAAGGAAAACCACGTGGGTGTCATCATCGCTCTCGACGGGCCGTCGGGCTCTGGAAAATCGACAGTTTCCAAACGGGTCGCTGAAAGGCTGGGCCTGAGTTACCTCGATACGGGTGCCATGTACAGGGCCGCCGCATGGTGGTGCATCAATCAGGGCATTGATCTTGACGACCACGACGCCGTGGCGGAGGCAACCGTTGAGATGCCCCTCGAGATGCCCCTCGACCCTAACGATCAGCGCATAATGTGCGGCGGCGTCGAGATCACCGAGGCCATCCGCGAACCGGAACTCTCTCGCCTCGTATCGAAGGTTGCGACGAACCTTCGCGTGCGTTCCGAAATGAAACGGCGGCAACGACAGATCATCAAGGCGGCCCGCATGGGCATGATCGCCGAGGGCAGGGACATCACCACGGTCGTGGCGCCCGATGCCGACGTGCGCGTGCTGTTGACGGCTTCTGAAGAAACGCGGCTTGCTCGGCGCGCTCGGGAGGTTCGCGGCAGTGACGATCCGAAAGCCCTCGACGCCACACGCGACGAAGTGCTTCGCCGCGACGCCGATGACTCCACGGTTTCCGAATTCATGAGGGCGAAAGACGGCGTGACCACCATCGATTCCTCGGCTCTGGGAATCGATGAGGTCGTCGAAGCCGTCGTCTCTCTTGTACCGAAGGAACTGCGATGAACGGGCGCCCACAAAAAAACGAGCTCTCACAAAAGAACTCGGGAAGTTCCGAGGGCCAGGATAATTCGGAGAACCGCAATCTTGGCCGAGCCAAGGCCAGGGAGAACGCGGGCTCACAGAGCCTTTCGAGCGGTGATCCCGTCGGTTTGAAGCGCTCGACAGGCAAGGCAAGCTTGGAGGCAGACTTGGAAAACAACGAAGGCCGGTGGGGAGGCTTGAGCGAGGAGGAATGGCTTTCCTCCGGTGAATGGGCCGAACAGGACGATGACTTCGACCAGCTTCGCGCCGCCGTCTTGCTTGAGAACCTCCACTCGTATGACCTTGACGAAACGGATGCGTCTTTTCTCGAGGGCCAGTTTGATGACGCGCCGGCGGCCCTCCCGGTGCTAGCCGTCGTCGGTCGCCCCAATGTCGGAAAATCGACTTTGGTCAATCGGATCGTTGGCCGCCGAGTTGCGGTGGTTCAGGATGTTCCGGGGGTCACGCGCGATAGGGTGAGCTATTCGGGTTCGTGGAGTGGACGCGAGTTTACGCTCGTCGACACGGGAGGTTGGGAGATCGACGTCGCCGGTATTGACGCCTCGGTCGCCCGCCAGGCGGAAGCCGCGATCGAAGGAGCGGACGCCGTCATGCTGGTCGTCGACGCGAACGTGGGAATCACGGATGCTGACGCCGACATCGTCAAATTGCTGCGGAGGAGCAAGAAACCGGTCATCCTCGCGGCAAACAAAGTCGATTCGCCAATGCAAGAATCGGATGCCGCGGTGCTGTGGGGACTTGGGCTCGGCGAGCCGTATCCAATCTCCGCCTTGCACGGGCGCGGGACGGGAGACCTGCTCGACGCCGTTCTGGCGGCGCTGCCCGAGCGCTCCGAAGTGGCAGCTCCACCGCCGGAGGGCGGACCGCGCAGAATAGCACTCCTCGGCAAGCCAAACGTCGGAAAATCGTCGCTGTTGAACGAGCTTGCGGGGGCCGAGCGCGTGGTCGTCGATCCGATTGCCGGGACGACTCGCGATCCGGTCGATGAGGTCATTGAGCTGGACGGGCGCCCATGGATTTTCGTCGATACGGCAGGGATCAGACGGCGCATTCATCAGACGAGGGGCGCCGACTACTACGCTTCGCTGCGCACGCGCGGCGCGCTGGGCAAGGCGGAACTGGGCCTTGTGCTGATCGATGCATCTGAGCCCTTGGCCGAGCAAGACATTCGAGTCATGCAGCAGGTGATCGACGCCGGCCGTCCCCTGGTCATCGTATGCAACAAGTGGGACCTCGTAGACGAGGAACGACGCCGAGAGCTCGACCGTGAGATGGAACGCGAGCTCGTCCAGATTCAATGGGCCGAGCGCATCAATCTTTCGGCGAAAACGGGCTGGCACACGAACCGGCTGACCCGCGCAATGAACACCGCGCTCACGTCCTGGGATCAGCGCATTCCCACGGGCAAACTCAACTCGTTCCTGGGCGAACTCGCTGCGGCCCACCCCCATCCCGTGCGATCTGGCAAGCAACCGCGCATTCTCTTCGCGACTCAGCCGAGCACGCGCCCGCCGCGTTTCGTCCTATTCGCCAGCGGCTTTATCGAAGCGGGGTATCGGCGCTTCATTGAGAACAAGCTGCGCGAGCGTTTCGGCTTCGAGGGCACGCCCATCGAAATTTCCGTTCGCGTGCGTGAAAAGCGCAAGAAACGTTAGCCATCAGGTGCGGTAGACGACGTTTTCCGGCTCTTCTCCGGCAATCAGATGCTGCGCCTGCCTGCGTACAAGGGCCTCAATCCGCGGAAAAAACGCTTGAGATCCGCCGCCGGCATGAGGCGTTATCAGCGCGGCCTTCTCCCATAGGGGATGGCTCTCGGGAAGCGGTTCCGGGTCCGTGACGTCAAGTACCAGTTCAAGCCTATCCGCATGCGCCACGAGCGCTTCCGTATCGGCAACCGGCCCGCGTGCCACGTTCACCAGGAGAGCGCCGTCGCGCATCCGCGAGAGGAATTTGTCATCGACCATGTGGCGGGTCGCCTCGGTTAAGGGAACGGCAAGGACGACGACGTCGGCCTTGGGAAGGAGCTCCGGCAGATCCGATTCGGCCAGGACCTCTCCGTGCGAATCGCTTCTCTTGCTGCGGCCAACTCGCATCACGTCGACTTCGAAGGGGGCGAGCCTGTTAACGATGGCGGTGCCGACGCCTCCGGCGCCGACGATGAGCACCGTGGAATCTGCCAGACCTCGCGCATCGCGGCGTCGCCACAGGCGGCGATCCTGATTGCGCACGGCCAGGGGCAGCTCGCGCAGCACCGCGATGATCGCGCCCACGGCGAGCTCGGCCGTTGCGGTTTCGTGAACGCCGGCCGCGTTGGCGATCGTCAATCCTTCGGGGGCATTTCCGGCAACGCCGTCATATCCGATCGACGGCAACTGGACCAAGGCCGGCTTATTTCCCGCCAAATTGCGCATATTGGAAAACGGCCTATAGGCGGGAAGGACGACCATGTCGAAATCCTTGCGCTGGCAGGGGGATTCCAGGGACCATTCGACGATCTCCACCGGCAAGCCTTCGAGGGCTTTCGCGAAGGAAGACGATGGAATGGACACGACGATCTTTGGCATGCATTCAATGGTACGCGAGCCCGGCCTTTGCCCGAATCAATCCTCGTCGTCATCCCAATTAAGCCAAGCGTGATGGCCGTGATGCCCACGGTATTCGTGCCAACCGGGATGCCAGTCAGGAACCCAAAGATGCCGACCGCGGGGGCGATGTGAGATCCAACAGCGCCCCCACATGTCGCACATCCACTGGTAAGGATGGCCGTGCCAATCTTCCCCGTCGTCGCCCCAGGGAGGATCGGCATATGGCCTTGACGGCGCCGGTGGCCTGTTTGGCCGAGGTGCGGGCATTTGCGGCTGTTCGGGAGGCGCAGGTTGAGGACGCACGGGTTGAGGGGCCGGAGCGGGAGCCTCGTTGCGGGGATAAGAGGCTCCCGATTCTACCGGGGCATTCCCTTGCGGTTGGGGAGCCGTCGCATCCTTGGCAGAACGGTTGCGAGCTTCTTGTTCAGCCTGGGCCTGCTGTGCAGCCTGAGCCGCCTGAGCCTGTTGTGCAGCCCGGGCCGCCTGGGCCCTCTGCACCGCCCGAATTTCGGCAGCTTGTTGTGCGGCTTGCGCTTCTTGCGCAGCTCGAGCTTCTTGTGCGGCCCGGGCTTCTTCTTCCGCGCGTTGATTTTCGGTGGGATCAGGTGTTGCGTCAGGTCCCTGCGT
>CAUSGP010000203.1:0-4458 GCA_963531075.1 uncultured Actinomycetaceae bacterium
CGAGGCGGCGGGCCTGAGATTGAATTTCTCGGCAATGCCCGCGGCGACGACTTGCACGAGGGAAATGAGCGATGTGATTCCCGCAAAGGTCAACGAGAGGAAGAAAAGGACGCCGAAGATTGCACCGCTCGGCATCTGGGAAATGACCGTGGGAAAAGTGATGAAGGAAAGCTTGATGCCTTGCAGATCTTTGAGCTCGGCAACTGATATGTGCTGCTGCGCGGCCATGAAACCGAGCGTGGCAAACACGCCAAAACCCGCCAGTACCTCGAAAGAAGAATTCGCGAAGGAGGCAACCAGGCCGGTTCCCACCAAATTCGAGCGACGCCTAAGATAGCTGGCATAGGTCAGCATGATGCCGAAAGCGACGGACAGCGAGTAGAAGATCTGCGTGAAAGCCGCAAGCCAGACTTTCGGGTCTTTCAACGCAGAAAAATTCGGTGTCCAAAGGGCGTTGAGGCCCTCGGTGGCTCCGGGAAGCGTGAGGGCGCGCACCACCAGGGCGGCAAAGAGAATAACCAGGAGTGGCAAGAATATCTTATTCGCCACTTCGATGCCGCGCGAGACGCCCCGGCCGATGGCTACGAGAACGACAATCCACACGACGGCAAGTGGAAGTGCGACGTTCCACACGGGAGCGAGCGAATAATGAGCAGTCGGCGCAGCCTCGATAAAATCGTTGAAGTAGTTGGCTGAATTGCTTCCCTTACCCCAGGCCACGTTCATGGAGTAGAAGACGTAGCGCAACGACCACGCAATGATGACCGCATAATAGGTCATGATGACGAAGCACAGCAGAACCTGCCACCATCCGAGGAATTCCAATTTCTTCGAGATTCTTCGGAACACGGCTGGTGGGCTGCCGCGAAAACGATGGCCGAGTGCGTAGTCGAGGAAAAGGATGGGAATTCCCGCGGCGATGAGAGCGACGACGTAGGGGATCATGAATGCCCCGCCGCCGTTGTTATAGGCAACCCCTGGAAAACGCCAGATATTTCCGAGGCCGATGGCCGAACCGATGGCGGCTATGAGAAACCCTAACTGGCTCCCCCATTGCTCGCGCCCCGATGCGCCGGTGCCACCGATCGCCGCGCTGCTTTCCGTTGCGCCGCGGCTCTGGGTACGCACAGTACTCACGGTGGCTCCCTTCTTCCCTTCGATTTCGCGAAGATAGCCTAAAATCGCCATGCATCGCGCTAGACCGGACAACGCTACGCTAAGAAATCTCTAGCGTCAATGGCCATTTCACGATTCGAAACGATTCGATGCGGCACAGGCTAACGTCAGCTGACTCGAATGTGACATCGAAGCTATCCTCGGCGACCCTCGGCTATACGCAGGCGACCGACAATTGTGGCACATATCTCCAATCGTTTCTCTCGGAGGGAAGCTAGAGCCAAAGAGAACTAAAAGATAGAGAACTAAAGGATCCGAGAAGAAAGAGAACTAAAGGATCCGAGAAGGATCAGCGTCGGCCCTCGCCGACGATTCCCATTCCTCCGGGAAAACGACCTTCGCCTTCCCCGGGGAAACGGCCTTCGCCTTTGCGCCCCTCATCCTGAGCATCCACTTTTTCTCCGTAGGGCAGAGGAATACCCGGTCCGCTCGGGTACTGAGCAATTTCACCGTAGGACGACATGCCGAAAACTGTGGCTTCCGGATCTTCCTGTTGTTGAGCATCCTGCTGAACTGGTTGCTGAGACTGCATCGGTTGCGGCATAGGCTGCCCAGGGACGGCACCGGCAGCCGGCATGTGAGAAGGCCGCTGTTGAGCGAAAGCGTCTGACTCATACCCACGAATCCCAAGCACGGTGGCATCGGGATCGGGACCGTTGGCAACAGCATCCGATCCTCCTGGACCGAAGCTCGAGTGCGCTGGATCGACGCCAGCTCCCGTTCCACCGGTGAAAAAGGTTTCGTCCCCATCGCCTTCCGCAAGAGCGGCGGGGATTGCGGGCACCGCCGAATAACCTCCGGCTTGGGGATGCCCACTGTTCTGAGAGTAGCCGGAAGGCTGCGGAAGGTCAGAAGCCTGCGGGTATCCGGCGGCCTGCGGATAGCCGCCAGCCTGCGGGTAACCGACTGTTTGGGGGTTTCCCGGCGCGCCTTGAGGGTGTCCACCGGGCTGATTACCCGCCTGCATACCGAAAATAGTCGGATCATCGTCGGGAGCACCGACGGCGGAAGCCTGCGGGGCGGCAGGTTCACGAGGAGGTTCCGGCCTACGGAATGCGGGATCTAGCGAATAGCCCGAATCGGCATCCGAGGGCTGCCCGTATCCGCCATCCAAAGGCTGCTCGTACCCGCCATCCAAAGGCTGCTCGTACCCGCCATCCGAAGGACGCTCATTTCCCCTCTCCCACTGTTGCTCGTATCCGGCCGCCCCGAACGTCGGCTGAAAGGCGGATTGTTGCGGCGAGTCCCCGGGAACATTCGCCTCGTAAGGCGGGGCCCACGGAGCTTGCGAGCCAGCCCCTGAGGCTGGGAGCTGCCCGCCCGGATAAGCTTGCTGACCTTGTGCCCCCTGGGGCGAGTATCGGAGGAAATCGTCCTGGCCCTGAAGATAGCCTCCTTGGCTCGAGGCGGAGAATGGGCTGTACGGCTGGTATGGACTTTGGTCGGGGTACGTGCTGATCACCCCGGGAACGTCGCCGACAAATTATCTCAATTCCTCGGGAGAGGGCCAACGTTGGAACTGGTCGAAAAAAGCGAAGCGGGAACTTATCGGCAAGACGCTAAAGAACGCCCCGCCAATGTGGAATATGGTTCCTTGCGAATCCCTCATCTTCACCATGGGCCCTTTAGCCTGGTGGACCATTTCTTTCCACACTATGTCCGTAAATCTGATTCTCTGCTCGCCTCTAAAGGCCCTCTGGAAAGAGACGCCTTCGGGGTCAATCGCATACCAAAACCTGACATAGGTGAGGAGAGAGAGTAATCCGACAAGCGCGAACACCACGCCAAAGGCTATCCCGGCAATGCGGTATTGAGGTTCGCTGAAGAACGCCCCGATGATTGCTGTCAGACCCAAAAAAGATATCACCAGCCCGGTCCACATCACGAACTTTGGCATCAAGATTCTCTCGGGATGCTTGCGACTACGATTGACCTTCTGTGCGGCCGACTCAATCAATTGGCCGGAGATTTTCTTTCCGATTTGCCTTCCGAAATTTTGAGCCAGCAGACTCATATGATCCTTCTTTCCTTTCGTCGATGCATCGTCGTGATCGCTAGATGCCACGACCGCTAGGCGCAGTGGAACGAGTTTCCCGAGATACAGATATGTTGACGCTCTTTGCTTGCCCCGGAGCGGCCATCACGACGTCGGGGCCATCATAGGCCAGCTCCCAGGGTGACGGAGGGGGTTGCGCCCCATGCCGAGAGATACCACAGGCCAAGTGCGAGCATTACTCCCACGATTGCGTCAATTCGCCGACGTCGCACTCGTGGCAGGCTTCCCTCGGGAAGGAAAACCCTGCCCAGGGCGTGGCAGAGGACGAGAACCGCTAACAGTCGGCAGCCCACCACGCTGCCCCATACAAACGACGCCGCAGCGATGGCGATTAAGCAGATGAAAATCGCCGCGTAGACGACATCTTTCGGCACCCTCACATCTCGCGAAGGCTCTTTGTCACCCATGCCTACACTCTAACCTGCACTGTCGTTTTCTCAAATGTTCTTAGATGGGCACATGACCCCTCACATACCGGCAAGAGCCAGTGATGACCAACCGCTGTCGTGGACGATGAAAGAAGCCCGTGCGCATTGGCGACAAGTCCGCAGGAAGAAGCGACAAGTCCCCGGAAAGAAATAGCCGTAACCGCTCGAGGTTATCCATCTCTCACCCGAGCCCGTGTATTTGGACGCTTTTCGCCGCACGCGTACACTCACTTCACAACACGCCGCGAACGACGTCGGCGCCAAAGCGGACGTCGTCGCCACAACTACAGTGAGGAAGTCGACGATGGGTTCCGGCCCCATAAAGCACAGCGACGACAACCGTCTGCAGCGCAGACTGCACAGCCGTCACCTGACGATGATCGCAATTGGCGGGGCGATTGGAACAGGTCTGTTCCTTGCCTCGGGCAAGACGATTTCCCAGGCGGGGCCCGGCGGCGCGATCGTGGCCTACGGACTCATCGGCCTCATGGTGTTCCTCCTCATGCAGTCCCTCGGCGAGATGTCCACGTACCTTCCCGTGGCCGGCTCGTTCGGAGAGTACGGCACCCGCTTCATCAGCCCCAGCTTCGGCTTCGCCGCCGGGTGGAACTTCTGGTTCAACTGGGCGATCACCGTGGCCGCAGAGCTCGCGGCCGCCGCTCTCGTCATGAAGTTCTGGTTCCCGGACACCCCGGGGTGGATGTGGTCGGCGATATTTCTCACGCTCCTCGTCCTGCTCAACGCGCTTTCGGCCCGCGCCTACGGCGAGGGCGAATTCTGGTTCGCCCTCATCAAGGT
>CAUSGP010000204.1:0-4452 GCA_963531075.1 uncultured Actinomycetaceae bacterium
GCTCGTTCTGACGCGGTCGCCATGGTCGTTGGCCTAGATGCGGGTGCCAACGAGCACGTTACCAAGCCTTTCCGCCTCGCGGAGCTTCTCGCGCGAGTTCGGGCGGTTTTGCGGCGAAGCGAAGGCGGTGAAGGCGAGGTCATCCGGGTTCAGGACCTCGTCATTGACGTCCCCGCACATAAGGTTACACGAGGGGTTTCCGAGCTGGGGGTTTCGGGCAAAGAATATGACTTGCTGGTTGTCCTCGCACGCAATGCGGGCCAGGCCGTCTCCCGCGCGGAAATCATGCAGGAGGTGTGGGATGCCCCCGAAGATGAGGCGTCGAAGAAGCTCGACATGCACATTTCGTGGTTGCGGCGCAAACTAGGGGATTCCGTCTCAGATCCGCACTACATCTCCACCGTGCGCGGAGTGGGATTCCGGCTCGAGAAGGAGTAGGGCATGCGCAGGCGCGCCCTGACGATGACGACGGTGGCCGTGCTGATAGCCGTCCTGCTGTTAGGGATCCCGGGGATGGCTTTGGGGTCGCTTTACATCCTCCGTAGCGCAGACGACGACGTTCATCGCAGGGCGACGCAAATCGCCAACGTAGTCGATCTCAATGTCATGGATCAGCAGGCGGGCGGCGGCCACGCCTTGCCCCTCGACGTCATGCAGGCGACGGCGAGAGGTGCAACCTATCCCATGTACGTTCGCGTGAAGATGCAAGATGAGACGAGGCAGGTAGGCACGCGGCCGAACGGTGAGGTCATTGAACACACCGCCGCCGGAAGATCGGGCGCCCAAGTGACCGTGGGTATCGCGAAAAGCGCGGTGTGGCGCAGGATTGGGCTGTTCATTGGGCTTGGAATCGCCGCTGTGGCAACATCCTTTGCCGTGGCCGTCGCCTTGGCGCGCCGTCAGTCTCGGCGAATATCGGCGCCCCTCATTTACCTCGCCGCAGCTGCCGAGCAGATTGGCGCGGGCCAGGCGAGCCCACGGATGAAGAAGTCCGGAATTGAAGAGATCGACCTGGTTTATGAAGAACTTGTGCGCACCGCCGATCGCATGGCCGGGCGAATTGCCGCCGAACGGCAATTCGCGGCCGATGCATCCCATCAGCTGCGCACGCCTCTCACGGCTCTCTCGATGCGGCTCGAGGAGATCGAGTATCTTTCCCAGCAGGAGGAAGTTCGCCAAGAGGCGGCATCGTGCCTGGAACAGGTGGAGCGGCTTACGGGCGTCGTCACCGATCTTCTGCGTTCTTCGCGGGCGGTGGAAGCTAGCACCGAAGCCGTTCCGCTTCCTAAGCTTTTCGAGCAGCAGGCCGATGAATGGGAGCGTTCGTTCGCCAAAGCCGGCAGGGGCCTGGTATTCGAGGACGACGCCGGGGTTTCGGTGCTGGCCGCTCCGGGTGCTTTGGCGCAGATTGTAGCCACGCTTATCGAGAACTCGCTCAAGTACGGCAAGGGAGCGACGAAAGTGGCGGCCCGGAAAGTCGGCAAGGGCGTGGTGATTGACGTTTCCGATGAGGGCGAAGGCATTCGCGAAGATCTCGTGGACGCGATCTTCAATAAGGGCGTGTCTACCGGCGGGTCGACGGGAATCGGTCTTCCGCTGGCGCGCGGACTCGCAGAGGGCGCCGGAGGCAGGCTTGAGCTCGCCCAGGCTGCTCCGCCGATTTTCCGACTGACGCTCAACGCAGTTCCCAAATCGATCAATCCGCAGGAAATCTTGCCTGCCGGCGCGATCGTCTCGGTGGGGGCGCGCAGACGCCGGAGGTGAAGTCCGGATGCGGCGGGTTTCTTGCCGCCGCCAGTCTCAGCCCGAATTTCGGTGCCGCCTCCGGATGCGACGTCAGCGAGGCTTAGCGTCCGCGCTTTGCGACGTCGGGGAAAAAACGAAATATCGATACATGATGTAACGGAAGGCAGTGCCGAGTATAAGGCCGACCACGTTGCCAGAAATATTGTCTGCGACCTGGGTGGTCAGGTGCAGAACGTAACGCGAGAAACCGAGACAGCCGAGGGCAATGAGCAGACCGCCGAGGTTGACGAGCGCGAACATGGCGAATTCCCGGGGCTTGTTCTCGCTTCGCCTCTTCTTGAACGTCCACATTCTGTTGGCTATCCACGCGAAGATCACCGAGACCGTCACCGAGATGATCTTGGCTGTCAACGACTTGTCGCCTGGTAGGTCGATGGGAAGCGAGTAAGCCAGAAGATTAAAAAGGCCGACGTCGACAATGTAAGCGCCCAAACCGACTGTGCAGAACTGCAAGAATTCGACACACCATTCGTGGAACGTCTGGCCTCGCAGAAGCTTGCGCATGAGATTCGACAGCACCACGTAAGTGTAACCGGCGATAATGGTAAAAATACACAGGCTGGAATGTGAGAACGCCCAGGAGGAAATGTGGCCCATAACGAAGCCGTCGGAACGAATGCGGCCCATGACAATGCGACCGAAACGCGCAATGAGGCCAGCGGTGCGCACAACAAGGCGAGCGGCGCGAATATGGCCCGTGACAAGGTTGTCGGCACGGGTGCGACCGCGCGAGCCCCGCGTGTGGGCGTTATCGGCGGCGGGCAATTGGCGCGCATGATGCAAGAAGCGGCCGTACCCCTGGGAATCGAGTTGAGGGCTTTGGTCGAAGCTGCAGACGGCGCGACCGGCCAGGTCGTCCCCCATTCGGAAGTTGGGGCCGCCGACGACGTCGCAGCAATCCTCGCCCTTGCCGAGGGCGTCGATGTTCTAACCGTCGAGCACGAACACGTTCCCGATGGGGTGCTCGCGGCAGCCGATAAGGTAGTCCCGGTCCGCCCGGGGGCTTCGTCGCTGGCCTTCGCTCAGGACAAGCTCCTCATGCGGCGCAGACTCGGAGAGCTGGGAATCGAGTGTCCGCGTTGGTTTGCCGCGAAGAATGAGGAAGACATCGTGGAAGCAGTGCGGGAGCTAGGGGGAAAAGCGATTCTCAAAACTCCGCGTGATGGATACGACGGCAAGGGAGTTGCCGAGATTCGCCTGGTTTCACAGGGAGAATCCCGGTTGCCGGAAGAAGACGCGAGACTCGAAACGTCCGCACCGATTCGCAGATGGCTCGCCGACGCCGGCGACGAAGGAGTGCTCGTCGAAGAGTTCGTTCCCTTCGCCTGTGAGATCGCTCAGCTCGTCGCGCGCCGCCCCGGTGGGCAGACCGTCAGCTGGTGCGCCGTCGAGACCATCCAACGCGGGGGAGTGTGCTCTGAAACGATTGCGCCGGCGCGCGTCGATGCCGACGTCGCTCGGCGCGCGGCTGAAATCGCCGAAACCGTAGCTGATCGGCTGGGCGTGGTGGGGATTTTGGCCGTGGAGATGTTCGTCGATGCGACGGGACGCGTTCTCGTCAACGAATTGGCGATGCGCCCACACAATTCGGGCCACTGGACGATTGAAGGGGCGGTGACGAGTCAATTCGAACAGCACCTTCGAGCGGTGCTCGACCTTCCGCTCGGTGCCACGGGCGAGCGCGCACCGTGGACGGTCATGGTCAATCTTCTTGGTTCGCAGCTCGAAGACCCGCGAGACGCGTTTTCGACGGCGATGGCCAACAACCCAGCCGCGAAAATTCACATTTACGGCAAAGAGGTTAGGCCAGATCGCAAACTGGGGCATGTGACCGTGTGCGGTGACGACCTTGACGCGGTGAGAAGGCAGGCGCATGAGGTCGTCGAAATTCTCGCCGGAGAACGACGAGGCCCAGCAGCAAAGGGGTGAGAAACGACGTCGTTGAGTCCGCCCTCAAGTCCGCGGAGCCGCGCAGTCTGTGAGGGCAACGACGCTTGTGTTGGCTGAAACGCGCCCGCCCCTGTGTGGCTCAATCGGGCGCGCCTGCGCCCGTAGAGTCGGCGCCCGTACAGTCTGAGAAGTAGTGCGCGCCCGTGTATGGAACCTGTGCATGGAGTGAGGCATTTGAATGGCATGAGAAAATCGAGGCATGAATGCAATCGTTGGAATCGTCATGGGATCGGATTCGGACTGGAAGGTCATGGAGGCCGCCGCGTCGGCACTCGATGAATTTGGGATAGGCTACGAGGTCGACGTCGTCTCCGCCCACCGCATGCCCGAAGACATGGTCGACTATGGCAGAAATGCAAGCGAAAGGGGCCTGCGCGTCATCATCGCCGGTGCGGGAGGCGCGGCTCACTTGCCGGGAATGCTGGCCTCGCTGACGCCGCTGCCGGTTATTGGCGTTCCGGTTCCGCTGCGTTACTTGGATGGAATGGACTCGCTTATGTCGATTGTCCAGATGCCCGCGGGTGTTCCGGTGGCTACCGTGTCGATTGCGGGCGCTCGAAACGCCGGCCTGCTTGCCGCGAGAATCATCGGAAGCGCCCCCGAGGATCGAGACGTTCGCGACCGAATGGTCGCCTTCCAGGACGAACTGAGACAGGCGGCCAAAGCGAAAGGAACAGCCCTCCGCGCACGCCTGTG
>CAUSGP010000205.1:0-4431 GCA_963531075.1 uncultured Actinomycetaceae bacterium
ACGAGAGGAGGCTGATGCGCTCGCGCACGTGCTTGCCGGCCTCTATCTCATCGATTAGGCCGATAGCGTAGTCCGCGTAGCTCATGGCACTCTCGCCGTTCGAATTCAACGTGAACTCCTCCCCCGCCAAAATGTAGGATCCGGTTCGCTCGCCGTCGGCCCGGAAATCGAGGGGCGGGCTGACGTAGGTCCACGCAACGTCTCCGCGCGTGCGCAGACAGTCGAGCCCGTCGGCCATCGCGGAGGCCACAGGCTTGAACTGCTCGGGCATCTGAGGGCTTTCCAGCACCCGGGTCGTGTGGTCGCCGTCGATGTACAGGCTTCCGGCGCTGCCGACCACGACCAGCCGCGTCGCGGTCCCTGCGAGGATCGATGCAAGATGCTCGAGGTGACGCTTATGCAGCGGGAGGTCCTCAGGCCTCGACGTTCCGAATGCGTCGACGACGGCGTCAAAACCCGCTAGGTCGCCCGCCGTCAGGTCGAAGACGTCGCGCACCAGGGCGCGCCCGGCGGGGGTTTCGACGTCTCGGCGGACGATTGCCGTGACGTCGTGCCCGCGGGTGGCGGCTTCACGCGCGATGAGAGCTCCTGATTTTCCGTTCGCTCCGATGACGGCGATCTTCAGCGGCTCGCGAGCCTTCCTGGCCTCGGGCGTTTCAGTTCCGTCTGTTTTCATGACGCTCCTTCGAATGGACTTGCTGAATCATGAATCAGGCTAAAGTCTGTGGTATCGATATGGAAGAAGGCACTTTAAAGTGCTGTAGGAACCCACAGGTGACTAATGCGGAATACAAACGAAAAACCGGGGTCAAAAACGCACAGGAATCAACGGCAGCCGTCCAAAGCTCGGCAGACATCGAAGGCCCTGCGACCAGCGGAAGCTCAACAACCGTTGGAAGCCCGGTCAGACAAGCCGGGCCCACAACGAAAAGCGCTCGAACCTGCCCCGACAACACCGCCCCATGCCGCGCACACGCACTCCCCCCATGCCGCGCACACGCACTCCCGGCCCAACCCTCGTGAGGCTCCCCTCCCTCAGAAGCCTCCAACCGCGGACGGCCTCCCAGACTGCCCTGTAGAAGTCGCGCTCGGCTTCATCTCCAGCCGATGGCGCATCCTCATCATCCGGGACCTACTCAAGGGCACGCGCAGATTCAGCGAATTGCAGCGTTCGGTACGCGGAATCTCGCAGAAGATGCTCACATCAAATCTGCGCGCAATGGCCGATTGCGGGCTGGTCACGCGGACCGTCTACGCCGAGGTCCCGCCCAGGGTCGAATACGCCCTCACGGAGTTGGGCATGAGCCTCTCCCCCGTCTTCGCCGCCCTTGAATCTTGGGGCGAAGCGTACAAAGAGAGGGCTGCGTCGCAGGCGAGCGGCGCCACCGAGGGAAAGTAACCGAGGAAAAGTAGAGGTACACAAAGACACACAAAGAAAGTCCGGGCCAGACAACATGAAATCAGGATCGAGCCACGCATCTCGACCGACGGCGAATCGGGCCCAGCCATTCCTCCGCGCCCTTGGGATTGAGTGCGTCGGGCGGGTCGAACACACATTCAACCCCAACCTCCAACGGGCCAGACGGTCGTTTCCGTCATGGGTGAGATGAGGCGCGCTTTCGACGGCAGCTATGCACAGTACGCGCCCCTATCCGACGAGCATATCCACCCGGCCTCCTCGTCCTTGCCCTGGGAGCAACTGGCCGCCGTCCCCGAGACCTACTACACCGCTTTCGGTTCGTTGGAAAAGCTTCGCCTTGAGGACGGCGACGACGTACTGGTGCGCGGGGCGACGTCGGGAGTCGGCGTCGTGTTCTTGGAACTTCGTGAAGGCCCTCTATCCCTCATGCCGCCCAAAAGGCGGACCCGCAAGCCCACATCGAGATCAAAGCATGCTGACAAGCAGAAAGAACGTGAGTACAGCCCCCAGAACGGAAATGATAATGGCGGCAATCCCATAGACTCTGCTCTTAGTATTGCCGGCCTCCGGCTTTCGGACCGCGGCCAGGATTCCAATGACGAAACCCGCAAAACCAACCGCCGCGAAAACAAAGACGAGAACTCGCCCTATGACGTACAAGGGGCCATCTGGCTTAACAATGGTGGCGCCGTAGCTATCAACGTGCTCCGCCATACCGGAATTCATGATGAACAGGGACAAAGGGCTGGCCACGATAGCGAGAATCGCCAACGCTAGGGCAATAACCCCAAGTGGCAGCCGAGTCGATTTTACCGGTGGCGCCTGCGGAGGGACGCGAGGCGTTTGGGAGATCGGCGCCTGTGCGCCCGGAACCTCGCCCGGCTGCTGCAGGGACTGTGGATTCTGTTCGACATTGGACATTATTTACCTCTTTCGTAATAAGCACTTTATTTTAAACATAGGTATCATCTTTTTGCATACTGTAACTTAATAAAATCATATAAATCAGGCGAAAACCGATACAACATTCAACATTACAGCTTAACCACAATCACCGTCAAAACAAGGAGAGAATCGACGACGTACACGCCGAGGAAGTGAAAGCTAGGTCTATACAGCAAGAAGATAGCTACAGCTTGAGTATCGCCGCCAAGATGAAGGGCGAACACCAGAACATTACAATCGCCAGAATCCCCAAGTTCCTATCCTTGACGTTGCGCACTTTGGGGAATGCAAACAATGCGAGAATCCCCAGGACGAAGCCCGCTAGCGCCATTAGCCCCGCGATCAACAGCACAATTCCGGCGACTATGAATTGAATGACCAGTTTGGAACTTGGCGGTAGGGCTTCTCGATGATTCGCCTTTTCGATAACTTCCCTGATGGTATCCTTGAAGTAAATAGACGCCATGACACTCATGAAAAAAGCGACAACAACCAAGCAAATTCCAATCGTACCGTACAATTTTTGGCGCCTCTTCGGCCCCTGTCCCAACCAAGCGCTCCCAACCTTCATCCCCTGAGAATTACCCTCACCGGAAAATCGATTTGGCATACGGGTGCCCGCATAATACCCCGAAGGATTTGCGTTATAGCCGGAAGGGCTTCCGCTGTAACCAGGAGGATTTGCGTTATAGCCAGAGAGGTCGTAGTAACCAGAAGGATTTCCGCCGTAATGCGCACCGTTGTCGTGCATATTCTCTCCTCCACGCCTGCAATCGCGTTTCGTGTATTTGCTTGAACGTGCTCTATCCGGTGCGGGCTACCGGACTACCCATACTCTATCGGCATGGATCCAACCTGAAAAAGGAAGGAGAGGAGATTCTGAAAAAGGAAGGAAAGGAGATTACACGGTGGTCGAATGCCGCAGCGACATTAATTTTCCATAAGGTGGGACGGCATTGCGGCACGTGAAATCCATACGTACGATGATTGAGATCCATCCGATCGGAACGGGCGGCATCGGGCAAACCGGAGTCACGGAAACGAGAGGTATCAGATGGAACTGAGATCTGAGTACATGTTGCTGTGCGCGCCGTATCGTTTTAAGCAGCACCACCTGACGAAGCTTCCACCTCGTGTGATCGCCAAGGACTTGCTTTCCCTGACGATCCCTTCTGTTGCGACGCAAGGAATCGACCCCGTTCTGCACGAGCTGACGAAACAGATGCCCGTGGACGGCTTCGATGTGACGGACACTAAGTCGGCATTGCGAACAATCGAGGAACTCCACAGCCGTTTTCCGGCGCAAACTCGGGGTTGGGCCGACTTTTCCACCCGCCCCGAAGAGAAGTACTTTTCGGGATTCGACGCCGCTGGGCGACAAACGGATCCTGAGCATCTAGGCCTTTCCTCATGGAACGCCCCGCCATGGTTCAAGGCAGTCGCCGATAACCGCGGACCACAAGGTGTGAACGACGCATCCTTGATCCTCTTCGTTTCCGCCGCTTACAGCGCAGGTCTCCTCGAAGGCGAGACCGCCTGGAAAATCGTAGAGCGCTGCGGCAGACGAGCCGCCGCTTCGTACACCGGATGGGAGCAGTACCTCGCTTCCTGCGCATTGGGTAGCATTGCTTTTCAGAAGGCTCTGAGCACAGACCCCGAGCAACCGCTTGCCGACGTCAAACTCATCAGTGCCATACATGGATTGTCTATCTCAGCAGCCCCGATTTTCGAAGCGGCAACCTTCTGGCCTCCTCCGGATCTGAGTTGGCTCGCCGACAACCTCGAGCCGCTGCTTCCGAAGGAACAAGTCGCAGAGCAAAAAATGTACGTGAACGCCTCACATCCGGCGGCTTCGAGCCCCTCGCAGACTCCGCCCTTCGACGACCTTTCAGACCGGGCTCAGCAGGTCCTTTCCGATAACTCGGTGGGTGAATTGGAGTACGACTTATGCTGCAGCGTTTCGCACAACATCTGGGCGGAACCTGCCCGACTGAACGGCCTGGGCTTCCTCCTGCTCGACTCCCCCGGCCAGATCCATCTTCCCAATGCCCGCAGCACTACAGACG
>CAUSGP010000206.1:0-4390 GCA_963531075.1 uncultured Actinomycetaceae bacterium
AGCCTCACCCTCGTCTTTTCTCCCACTCCCCACAAAGCGCCGACCGGCAAACCGTGAAGAAAATCGATGGTCGCCAAACGGGGAATGAGAAGAAGTCCGTCGGGTTTTGCGTGAGCCGAAGCGATCTTCGCAACATGCTTCGTGGCGGCGATGCCGACGGAAGCCGGCACACCTACCTCGCATCGAATGCGTTTACGCAAATCGGTGGCGATACGCACCGGCCCTCCTAGGAGGCGACGAGCACCGCTCACATCGAGAAAGGCCTCGTCCACAGAGATCTTTTCAACCAAGGGTGTGATCTCATGCAATATCGCCATAATCGACCGGGACACTTCGGAATACCGCCCGTGTCGAGGTTGAATCATCGTTAGGTGCGGGCACAGACGAAAGGCTTGCCCCACGGCCATGGCCGAATTCACCCCGAATTCTCGAGCCTCATAGGAGGCCGCCGAAACGACGCCGCGTTCGGCACCGCCCACGGCAACTGGCTTTCCTCGAAGCTCCGGATGATCGAGCAATTCGACGGACACGAAGAAGGCATCCATATCGACGTGGAGTATGCCGACGTCGGAATCGTCGTCACCCCAGAATCGACGAGCTTCCTTCGACCTCGGTGCGCGGGACATGCCTCCTCCTTTCTCCCCAAAGCCTACCCGCGGCCTCCGACATTCTTGCAGCAGCACAAAACGCCTAAGCTGGAATCCACAACTTCGCCGAGCATCGATAGGCTCGGAATATGAAGCGCGCATCGTCAAAGACGCGGTTGCCTGAGGGACCCGTCCGCACAACATTCGCCACAGCCGAACTCGTCAGAACGGCGGCGGCCCCTTCGCAGATTCTTCTGTTGCTTGACGGCGTGGAATCCTCAAGCTTGGACCTCGAAGACCCCGAGTATCTCGACTTTGAGTATATGCAGCATATTCGTCTTATTCTCGAGTCACGTTGGACTCGAATCGAAAATGAAAGGGATGAAAAGGGAACCGAAAGGCACGCGGAGAGGGCCGGCGGCGGACGCCGCCTTCGCGTTCTTCATCTGGGAGGAGCGGGTTGCGCGCTGGCGAGAGCGTTGGGTTCTCGCAGGGATTTGCACCAGGTGGCGGTGGAGATTGATCCCGAGCTCGCTCGCCTCGTACGCGAGTGGTTTCCATTGCCTCGGGCGCCATTCCTCAAGATACGGGTCGGTGACGCCCGGCGCGTCCTCGATTCGACGAAGGCGGGGTGGAATGCGATCGTCCGCGATGCCTTCAAAGGCCGGGAGGTTCCCCCTCATCTGCGCACGGTCGAATCGGCCAGGAGAGCTGCCGAGATACTCGAGCCCGAGGGAATCTACGTCCTCAACGCGGTAGCTTCCGCGGGCATCCTCAGGCTCAACGAGGACATAGCCGCCATGGCCGCAGCGTTCCCGCACATCGTGGCGGTAGCCGATCCGGCCGTTTTCAACGGCAAACGTTTCGGCAACTTCGTCGTGGCGGGATCTGACACGGCATTTCCCCTCGAAACGATCGAAAGGGAAGTACGCAAGTTCCCCCTTCCCACCCGAGTTTTCAACGACGCCGCCTTACGCTCACGCGCAGAATCCGTCAAACCCCTGACCGATTCGCTCGCCGGTTGGCCCAACGCACAAGAAGAGGCATGAATGCGCTACTTGACTCACAACCGGCTCCGAATGTTTCCCGCGCCTACGCTTAGCGGCGTTTCGGTTGATTTCAAGGGGATGATGCGCACTTGCATCCGCAATCGAACCGTTTCCTTCGACGGCGGTATCGGAACCCGCATTCGAGCCGGATCCTTGAATTCCCACCGGGATACCGGCCAGCGCGGCGGCTTGGCCCTCGGCGGTCAGTGGAACTTCAACCTGGGCATCGGATACGCCGTCCGTCTCTCTTCCTGGCGTGCCGGCACTTTCCGCTTCCGCACCAGCACTTTCCGCTTCGACACCGGCACCCTCCGTTTCCACGTCGGCGCCTTCCGCCGTCGAAGACTCGGACGAAAAACTTTCGTCTGCGGCAGTTCCCGGATCATCAGCGGCAGCGGAGCTTTCAGGAGGCTCCAGTGCGTCTGAATCGTTCGGATCTTCCGGCGAAACAAGCCCTTCGTCGGGAACGTCTGGCGAATCCTTCCCCGCGTCCTGCACGTCGTTTTCTTTCAAAACAAGAGTTTGAAGGCGCTCGAGAATGGAGATCCTAGGCGCGTCGCCCGCTGACCGCGAGCCATCGAACACGTGCGGAGAGAAGACAATTTCTTGAGCGGCGCCGTCTTCACTCGAAGCGGCCGGACTGCTCCCTTCCGGGGAAGCGGCCGGAGCGTCCAAACCTTGAACGGGCCAGGAGCCGAGTTCCTCTACGTCTTCTTCCGAAGAAAGGGAGGCGCCTTCGCTCGCATCGGCATCACTCCCGTCCGCCGACTGTGTGCTATCGCCCGCGGCAAAGGACACATCTTCGAAATCTGCGACTCCCCATGGGCGTTCCTGTTGACCGAACCCCCATGGAAAATCATGTTGACAGTAGCAACACTGCAGTTCCGAGCTCTCGTTCTCGCCCTGACGGTCATTGGATTCGTCAAGAGACTCAACCTGTTCGGCACCGCCCTGACCATTCTCATCGTGAGACTCGCCATACTCGACGTCGTCCTCACTGTACTCCTCGCGGAATTCAGAGGATTCGCCGAAAGGCTCAGCAGACTCATGACGCAGTTCGGCTTCGGATGGTGAAGGCATAGTTTCGATGACTTCGGGAATGTCACCATCAATGACATCGACGGGTTCACGATTGGCGCCGTCGGCCATTTCCCCATCCATCGACTCGATCACTTCGGATTCCGTGATGAGAAGGCCGCCTTCAATCTGCGCATCGCAACCAGCCTCCTCGCCATCTCGGTGAATGGCTCCGGCTTCCGCCGCACCGATTGAACCGGAGTCGTTACCCGAGAGCTGTTCACCGCTGAGCGCGGCCTCAGCGGTGGCGTCCGCTCCATCCTGGAAATCATCGTCTTCCAACGGGTGGCCATCATCGGCGTTCGAAGGCACCTCTCCCACACTCGGGCGCCCTTCTTCATTCGGGTCCTCTTCACCCGCTTTCAGCTGCGCCCCGAGCATTGCGGAATCAGAGCGTTCCACGGCGGAAGGCGGTTCGAGTGTTTCTCCTGGTTCCAGAATCTCCTTCGGTTCCTCCCCTTCCAACGCATTAGCGTCGCCTTCCGGAACGTTGACATCGCCTTCCGGAGCGTTGACATCGGCTTCCGGAACGTCGGAATCACGCAAGTATTCGGGAGTCTCCGGCAGATTCTCAATAAAAGCCTTGATCCTGCCCAGCGACGAAAGCGGCTTCACCTCTCCCTTGGCAGGATCCGATGTTTCGCCGGCAAGATCCGATGTCTCGCTCTCCTGTGCACTCCCATCGGAGGCGGATTCGCTGCTTTCAGCTTCTCCGGAGATTTCATGATCTTCGGTTTCCCCGGAGATTCGCCGATCGGCGGCAGTGGCATGTTCGGACTCATCGGCCTCGTCACTGGCTCCTGTAGCTGCGGCGAACTCTGCTTCGTCTTCTACCGCCTGGCCAGGCTGCAGTTCATCCCGGTTATCCTCATCGTTCGAGTCCGGCAGCTCATCGCGCGAATCGTGAGACTCGGCCGAGACACCCGGGGTCGAGGGCTCCGCACCGTCGCCGCTGCGGCCGTCGGCCTCCGACGTATCGGCGACGTCGCCGCGGGAAGGCTCGGCATCATCGCTCTCAACTGTTTCGCTTCCGCGGGCCTCCAAGCCTCCGTCGTCCGAAGGGAGATCCCTCTCGGTATCGCCCGAAAGCCAATCCCCCTCATCGGTTCCATAGGAGTCCTTGTTGTTGTTTTCGCTTGCTTCAGGGACCGTGCTTTTCTCGGAGGAAGAGTCGGCTCGAGATGAGTCGACGCCCTCCCCGTCAGAAAACTCCGAGTCCCCAGCCTCAGAAGACTCCGAATCTTCGGCGTCGGGAGAGTCCGAGTCTTCGGCATCAGACTCCGAAACCCCACGTTCAAGGGAGTCCACGTCCTCGCCGCCGAAAGAAGCATCAGAAGCCTTGTCTTCGGAATCCGCAGGCTCCTCAGCTTTCTCACTCGCGGGAGCCTCAACGCCCACCTCGGGCGGCTGTTCCATCCTCACAGCGGCGTCGAATACAGCTTCAACTCCGCTTTCTCCGGGCAGAAAACCCTGGTAACGTTCAATCTTCCGCAGCAAGCCTTGCGGATCGAAGCTTTTCTCAGAGGCAGAGGCACGCGGCGATGCGACTCCCGCAAGGAATTGCTCCGCAGCCTTGCCTATCTCGTCGGCTGTCGGAACCCGCATCTCCGGCTTAGGAGCGGTGATGTATCCTTGCACGGCCCCGTTTGCATCGTAGTCTTTTTCGAGTTTGTCGAT
>CAUSGP010000207.1:0-4383 GCA_963531075.1 uncultured Actinomycetaceae bacterium
ATCCTCGAAGGTCTCAACGTCCTTCAGCCCGCCAGAATCGACGGAACCGGGCGCGACCTCCAAGCGGTTTCCGATTTTTTCGACGTTTCAATCTACGTCGACGCGGAACCGGAAAACATTGAACGGTGGTACATCGACAGGTTGCTCAAACTCCGCGAGGTTGCGTTCAACCAGCCGGGGGCTTATTTCCATCAGTTCGCGACGATGAGCGAGAAGGATCTGCGCGTGCGCGGCGAGCACATATGGCGCACAATCAACCTTCCTAATCTCCTCGAAAACATAGCGCCGACGCGTTCGCGAGCCCATATCGTTTTGCGCAAAGGCGGAAACCATCTGATCGAAAACGTAATGATCCGCAAGCTGTAACGGCAACCCGCAAGCTGTAACGGCAACCCGCCAGTTGAGCCATTCCGCGGGGCGGAGTCATTCTGTGGCGCCCGCGCTCCTTTGGGCATCAGAATCCGCTCTCGCATCGGCGCCCGAGCGGTCGGCTTCGCCTGTTTTGAGTTCCGCCTCGGATGGCCCACCCTCAGATGCCTGCTCTCCCGGCGCGTCATTCGCCAATGCATTGTCTTTTTCGAACCCATCGCCGCTCACCGATGCGTCCTTCGGCAAGGCGCCGCCGTTCGACGAGGCGTCGCCGTTCGCCACTTCCTCGTCGTCTTCCAACGCGCCGCCTTCCACCAGGGCGTCGCTTCTTTCCGGTGCGCCTTCGTCGCCGAAGACTTCTTCAAGGGTCGAAGGGGCCGACGTCGTCTTTTCAATGACGACGTTGATGAGCGCGCCCAAAGCGATTCCACCCGCGACGCCGACGAGCATGGAAAGAATCGGATGACCGTTGAAAAGGTGACCTGAGGCTATGCCTATAACGGCGGAATAGGTGGACCAAATCGGCCCTGAAAGCAAGGTGAGGGGAATGAACTTGTGGCGAGGGTATCCCGTAGCCCCAGCGATCAGGTTGACGGCCACTCTACCTATCGGAATGAAGCGCGCCGCGATGATGTACAGCGGGCCCCGGCGAGCCAGCCCTTTCCGAGCGAATCGGACGGCCACCTGTCCTTTTCCATCGCGCAGAAAACGACTGCGCTCAACGTTGTACCTGTGCCCTATGGCGAAAGCCAGTTGATCGCCCAGAATGGCTCCAAGCGCACCCGTGATGATGAGAAGGTAAACGTTGGGCCCGTTGCCTTGGACAATGAGGGCGCCCAGAGCGATAATGAGCGTTTCCGACGGAAGGATCGGCAGGAAACCGTCAATGATGCAAAAGACGAAAAGGAAGAACAAAGCCCACAGGGAAGGTCCAAAATCCAAGACCCACCCCTCGATGGAGTGAAACAGTTCCACGTTGTCCTTCCGCCCGTGAGATCGCCCTGTGTGCGGGTCAACCTTAACATCCGAAAACGGTTGAATATGAACGGCATACTCCCCACGAAATGGATTCTGCCGCGACCTATCGCCGGTGCATCGGCTCAAACGTCGGGGTTTTCACACCTCGTCAACTTGCGCTTCGCGTCATTAGAGTAACCTGAGCGGATTCCATCGGCACGAAGCGCACCGCTCGGGACGACCGGCGGGTTTTCATGCAGCCCGACGGCTCCACGCGACAGCCCAGCAAATCCACGCGGCAGCCCGACACTCGCAGAGCCATCCGACAAGCTCACGGGGCAGTCCAGAAGACTCACAGGGCAACCCCAAATTCGCAGTTACCCGGCAGGTTCTTAAAGCGCAAGCCTGGATTCGACAACACCAGCAAGATCAGCAGCGACGGCGTCGGCTTCTTCCTGCGTCGACGCTTCAACCATGACTCTCACGAGCGGTTCAGTGCCCGAGGGGCGAAGCAAGACCCTGCCGGTCTCGCCCAATCGCTGTCCGGCGGCGCGCACCGCTTCGACGACGCCTTCATCGGTTTCAGTGCGGCCCTTGTCTACTCCCGCCACATTGATGAGAGTCTGAGGAAGACGCTGGACCACGCTGGCGAGGTCGGCGAGCGAACGTCGCGTTCTCGCCACCTCCGCGGCAACCAGCAAGGCGGTGAGTGTGCCGTCTCCAGTGGTGGCATGGTTGAGATCAATGACGTGGCCGGATTGCTCGCCGCCGAGCACGTACCCGCCGGCGCGCATCGCCTCGAGAACGTAGCGGTCGCCCACGGCCGTCTGAACCGTTGCGATTCCCTCTTTGCGCATGGCCAGGATGAGCCCAAGATTGGACATGACGGTCACGACGAGCGTGTTGCCCGCCAGTTCTCCGCGATTCCTCATCGCAATGGCCAAAAGGCCCATGATCTGGTCGCCGTCGACCATTGTGCCCGAGGCGTCCACGGCAAGGCACCGGTCGGCGTCGCCGTCGAAGGCAAAACCGAAGTCCGCCTCGGATGCGACAACAGCGGACTGAAGCTGCTCGGGATGGGTCGAGCCGCATTTGTCGTTGATGTTGTGGCCATCGGGTGAGGCGTTGATGACGACAACGTCGGCGCCCGCCCTGCGCAGCGCCTCCGGGGCGACGTCGCTCGTGGCTCCGTTCGCGCAATCGACGACGATTCGCAGGCCGGCCAGGTCGACGTCAATCGCTCCGACGAGATGCTCGACGTAGGACGAATCGGCCATTTCAGTGGCGGACTCGATCCGGCCGACTCCTTCCGCGACCGGCTTGTCCCACTGTTTCCCGATAAGGGACTCGATTTCGTCCTCGATCGAATCCTCCAGT
Source organism: uncultured Actinomycetaceae bacterium (assembly GCA_963531075.1). Taxonomy (GTDB): domain Bacteria; phylum Actinomycetota; class Actinomycetes; order Actinomycetales; family Actinomycetaceae; genus Peptidiphaga. The sequence goes on from CAUSGP010000207.1 coordinate 2,704, forward strand.
TTGAAGCCGCCGCGTGCGAAGAACTTGATGCCATTGTCGGGCATCGGGTTGTGGGAAGCGGAAATCATCACGCCCAGATCGACGTTCTGCGAGGCAGTGAGGTAGGCCAGGCCCGGAGTCGGCAGCACGTCAACGTGTTCGACGTCGACGCCGGCGCCGGCCAGGCCCGCTGCGACCGCTTGCGCGAGCATGGCCCCCGACAGGCGCGTATCCCGCGCGATGACGGCTCGCGGCCGCCCAGCGCCGTCGTGGGCCAGTGTTCGGGCGGCAGCTTCGCCCAGTTCGAGCGCCAACTGCGCGGTTACTTCGCGGTTGGCCAAACCCCGCACACCGTCAGTTCCAAAAAGTCGGGCCATGATTCCTCCCCGGTTCGAGAAAAGATCGCTATTGTGACGAACCCAAGTATGGCACTGCTGAGCCTGCCAGCCGAACTCCTCCACGATGTGAGCTGCACCAACGCCTATAAACGATGTGAGCTGCACCAACGCTTATAAACCGTTCGGGTATTTAGCGAGGCTCGAAAATTTGCAGGTGTGCGGTTACAAAGCGGCTCTTTCACTTACTGCCAGACGGCTGTGGGCCCGTCGGTCATCTACCGACGGGCCCACGAAACGTCCGGTCTCCTTTGGCGTTACACTACTCGCGAAGCCACCGAGTGCATTCGCCACACGGCTTTGAACACCTCAGCGGCTGGAGCGGATCAACGCTTGGAGAACTGCGAGGCCTTGCGAGCCTTCTTGAGACCAGCCTTCTTGCGCTCGACGGATCGAGCATCGCGAGTGAGGAATCCTGCCTTCTTGAGGGTCGGACGGTTGGCCTCACGATCGATTTCGTTGAGAGCGCGAGCGATGCCCAGGCGAAGAGCTCCGGCCTGGCCGGACACGCCACCGCCATTGATTCGAGCGACGACGTCGAAACGCCCCTCAAGATCGAGAATGGTGAAAGGCGAGCGAACGAGCTGCTGATGAAGCTTGTTCGGAAAGTATTCGTTGAGCGTGCGCCCATTGATCTTCCATTCGCCACTGCCTGGAATGAGCCTGACGCGTGCGACCGCCTCCTTGCGGCGGCCGAGTGCCTGGCCCGGAGCGGTCAGAGACGAGCCCTGACCAATGCGGGGAGCTTCGCTCTCCGTCGTATATGAGCCGCTGAACTCCTCATCCAGCGCCTCGGTTTCAACTGTCGTTTCAGACATTCAAATACGTCCTGTTCCTGGAAGCTTACTGAGCAATCTTCTTGAGTTCGAAGGGCTCGGGCCGCTGGGCCACATGCGGATGTTCCGCCCCCGCATATACCTTGAGCTTGGAAAGCTGCTTGCGAGCGAGGCGGTTCTTAGGAAGCATCCCGCGAACTGCCTTCATGACGGCGCGCTCGGGATGCTTGGCGAGCAATTCCGTGTAAGAAGTCGCCTTCAACCCACCCGGATAGCCAGAGTGATGGTAAGCAAACTTTTGCTCGAGCTTCGAACCTGTCAGAGCGACCTTGTCAGCATTAATGACGATGACGTAATCGCCACCGTCGAAGTGCGGAGCATAGGTCGGCTTATGCTTCCCACGGAGCAGGGTGGCAACGTGCGTTGCCAGTCGGCCTAGGACGACGTCGGAAGCATCAATGAGATACCACTTTGGCTCGACGTCGCCGGGCTTCGGTGAATACGTGCGCACGGGCGTAGCCTTCGTTTCT
>CAUSGP010000208.1:0-4370 GCA_963531075.1 uncultured Actinomycetaceae bacterium
CACAACCGTCGATCTGACAAAGAACGTGAACCTCGTCCACCACGACGGTCTCATAGAAGACGACGATCACGATCACGGGGGCGACAAAAAAGATGAAACGGACGACGAGAAAAGCCACGACCACGACGGCAAGCACGACCATGATCATGGCGACGACAAAGACGGCCACGACGATCACGACGCAAAGGATCCCCATTTCTGGCTCGATCCCAGCCGCATGAAACTCGCGGCCAACGCGATCTCGGAAAGTCTGTCAAAACAAGATCCGGCGCATTCGAAGATATACAAGAAGAACAACGAAGCGCTTCAGAAGAAGCTCGACAATCTCGACAAGTCGTTCCAAACGGGCACCGCCACGTGCGAGCGCCGCGCGATCGTCACAACGCACACGGCTTTCGGATACCTTGCCGACCGCTATAAGCTGACCCAGGTGGGCTTGTCGGGCATCGACCCCGAGGCGGAGCCAAGCCCCGCCACACTCGCAAAAGTCAAGAAATTCGTCCAAGAGAACGGAACCACGACGATCTTCACCGAAGAGCTCATCAGCGGCAAACCGGCTAAAACTCTGGCAAAAGAGACGAATGCCACCACGGCCGTGCTCAGCCCTTTGGAGTCCAAACCCGAAAAGGGCGATTACGAGGCGGCGATGAAGGACAACCTAACGGCGATTCAGAAGGCGCTTTCCTGCAAGTGAGCGGACACATGACTCCAACTGCCCCCGTTTCGCTTGCGGTTGAGGATCTGTGCGTCACTTTGGGCGGCTCAACCATCCTCAACCGGGTAAGCCTAACCGTCCGGGCCGGCGAATCGGTAGCCTTTCTCGGTGCCAACGGGTCGGGAAAGTCCACGTTGGTGCGAGCCATTCTCGGGATCGTTCCGTCATCGGCAGGAACGGTTGAACTCTTCGGAGCGAACGTTGCGCACCGCAAGGCGGTGCCGTGGGCTCGAATCGGCTATGTTCCCCAACGCGTGAGCGCCTCCTCCGGTGTGCCCGCCACGGCGCTGGAAGTGGTTCGCTCCGGTTTGCTCGGGCGAGGGCGTATGTGGGCCGACGTCGGCCCACGCGCCAAGCAAAAGGCAATGGATGCCCTGGCCGCCGTCGGCCTGGCGGACAGGGCGCGCGATCACGTCCAGGTGTTCTCAGGCGGACAAGCTCAACGAGTACTCATCGCCAGGGCGCTCGTACGCGAACCCGAATTGCTCATTCTCGATGAACCCCTTGCGGGAATCGACAAGGACTCCAGGGGCGCGCTTGCCTCGATCCTGACCAACCTGCGCGAACGAGGCGCCACGCTCATCACCGTTCTTCACGAGATGGGGGAACTGGAGTCGATCGTTGAGCGAGCCGTTGTGCTCGAGAACGGGAAGGTCGTCCACGATGGTTCTCCGCCGCCTCCCCCGCCCGGCCATGACCACCCCGAACACGATCACATCCACCCGCACGACCCGACGGACCGGCAGGCCCACCACGCACCGACTCTGAGGATGGAACCGGCGTGACAATAGAAACAATCTGGGAAATGCTCAGCACTCCCTTCATGCAGCGTGCCTTCGTCGTCTCCATACTCGTGGGATTCTCCGCACCCGTGGTGGGCACTTACCTCGTCCAGCGCGGAATGGCGCTCATGGGCGACGGCATCGGCCACGTCGCCTTGACCGGGGTCGCCGTCGGGTGGCTGGCGGCGAGCGCCTTCGGCCTCAATCCAAAAGACGAGTTGGCGATTCCCGGGGCCATCGCGGCATCGGTGATCGGCGCCATCCTCATCGAAATCGTTCGCGCGCAGGGCAGAACGGGCGGCGACGTCGCACTGGCGATGCTCTTTTACGGAGGGATCGCCCTTGGCGTCATCATCATTTCGCTGGCCGGCGGCAACACCGAAAAGCTCACGAGCTATCTCTTCGGCTCGATAGCAACGGTTTCGCCCAGCGAGGTGGTCTACACGTCCGTTCTGTCAGCCTTCATACTGATCTTCGGCTTGGGATTGCGGGGGCCTCTCTTTTCCCTTTCACATGACGAAGACTTCGCCAAAGCGTGCGGCCTACGCGTGAGAACGCTCAATATCCTCGTGGCTGTGGTCGCCGCCCTGACGGTTTCCGTCGCCATGCGCGTGGTCGGCGTGCTACTGGTTTCGGCGATCATGATCGTGCCCGTGGCCATCGCCCAACTTCTTTCCTCTTCCTTCAACACAACGATGGCCATAGCAATGGCGCTCGGCGTCATCGCATGCGTGACGGGCCTGGCCATCACCTATGTCGTCACCCTTGCACCAGGAGCGACGATCGTCACACTGCTTATCGGCACGTATACAATAGTGGCAATCGGTCGCGCCGTCATTGCCTCCTGTATCCGCCGCAGACCAACGAAAGCAGTCACATGGGACGAACACGAAACACAGCCCAGCGCCAAGCGATAGCCAAACGCCTAGAGGAGCTTTCCTCTTTCGTCTCGGCGCAACAACTGCACGAGAGCCTTTCAACATCCGGTTCCAAGATAGGCTTGGCCACCGTCTACCGAACTCTCCAGGTCCTTTCCGAGGAGGGAGCAGTAGACATCCTTCGCACCGATTCCGAGCTACTCTATCGCTCCTGCAATTCAACCGAGCACCATCATCACCTCGTGTGCAGAATGTGCGGAAAAGCCGTCGAGGTCGCCGGGCCCCAGATCGAGACATGGGCGAAACAGATCGCCAGCGAGTCGGATTTCGTCGACGTCGAACACACTGTGGAACTCATGGGAACATGTTCGGAATGTGCGCGGTGAAGGCCTCCAACGCACCACAACCGAGACATCAATACGGGGCCAGCAACTATCGCGCCGACGAGGTGTCGCTTAGATTCTCCCGTGAGATCGGTGGTTTTCAGTAAACGCAACGAATAGTGTCGCGAAGATTTCTGCGTTAGAATCTGGACATGTTCAAGAGTATTGGAGAATTCACGTCCACCGGGCCTTTCCCCCTCGTCTTCCTCACTCTGACCCTACTGGTCGCATCGCGGTCGAATATCGTGTACGGAATCGGCCGTTACGGGAGGAAAGTGACGATTTCGGGGGACGAACCCTCACGAGGCTTTCGGCGGCGGGCCTGGAAGTGGGCCAATGCCGCCCGCACCCAACAGGCGATGGACAGCATCAAGAAAAGGGGATGGGTGGTGATTTCCTTGGCATACTTGACGATCGGCATCCAGACGATCGTCAACATCGCGGCCGGCGTCGTCGGACTTTCGTGGCCCAAGTACAATCTGGCAGCATTCCCCGGATGGCTCGCGTGGGCCCTTATTTACTCGACGATCGGCTTCGCGGTATGGAACGCGGCCATGGCCGCGGCCGCCGGTTCACCCTTGGGAATCGCCATCATCTGCACCTTGATCCTCGCCGTGGCGATCGGCTGTATCCTGGCCCGGAAGAGGAAGAAGAAATCCAGCGAAGAGTCTCTCGCCTAAAAGAGTCTCTCGCCTAGGAGGGGTATGGAAGACATTGACGTGACATTGCCGATCAAGCTCGGCCAATTCGTCAAGTATGCGTCCCTCGCGGGCAGTGGCGCCGAGGCTGCCGAACTGGTGAGGGCAGGAGAGATTCTCGTCAACGGCGAAGTCGAGACTCGTCGTGGGCATCGGCTCAGCGATGGCGATGTCGTGGCGATAGAGCTGGTCGACGGTAAGCGCATTGAGGTTCGAGTCCGCGGCACGGGCCCCAAACCGGAATAACCGTCAGCATCACAAAAGTGAAAGACGGTCAGAGCCTCGTCACCTCAAGCAATTTCGCCCCAGGAGCACGCGAAGGTCGGAGAAGAGACCAGCGCCGGGTTGAACGTAGAAACGCTTATCGACCTGGACAACGCTTGTCGCATGCGGCCTGTGGATATGCATGCGAACCGGTGCGCTTCCCGGATAATTCGCGAGAACGCTGGCAAGGGACGCCATCTGCTCCGCGGTGCACATGCGCTCGGGCAATTGAAGCTCCACCGGCGAATCTGGCAGAAGATCCCCCGACGGAAGAGTCATCTCCTGAGCGGAAAGCTGGATCGTCCCATCGCGATCCTGCACCCGAACCTTGACGATGGCCACGGTGTCCGGAGTGAGCATCGTTGAAACCGTCTGGTACGTGGCCGGGAAGAAATTGATCTCCGCGCTTCCGGTCAGATCTTCAAGCATGATCGTCGCCCAAAGTTTCCCATTTTTCTTCGACACCCGCGGTTGGACCGACGTTATCAGGCCTGCGAGGCTGACGAACCGCTCCTGAACCGTCTCCTCATTCATGAGCTTGACGATTGTGGTGTCGGCCGCCCTGTCGAGCACATGCTCCAATCCCGAAAGAGGATGGTCCGAGACGTAAAGGCCCAGCATGTCGCGCTCGTGGTCGAGTTTTGCCTTCT
>CAUSGP010000209.1:0-4339 GCA_963531075.1 uncultured Actinomycetaceae bacterium
CATTTCGAGTGCTGCACCTTCGGCCGCTCGGACACGCTACCGCCGACTATCGTAGTGGCAAAGCCCGCGTAACGCCACTCAACAGTATGTAGGCCGGAACACATCCCCGGTTTACACACCGACGACGAAGCCTATACCCACGCCCTCGCACCCGAAGCACACCTCGAGCCATTGCGGACACCGATCCGCCGCTTACCTCAACATCGTGCATTCCTTTCGGTACCCCTGCGCACCACAGACGGGCCCCATCGCCATGCGCAAAGCCGTCCCTAGGACGTGGACGGCCTGCGACGGCAGCGGCATCTGCCCACAAGCGACAAATATTTCATCATTGGGAGGTAATTTCATTACGACATCGTCGATTATGCACACTTATACATCTTTTTCTGCCGAAAATTGACGCCCTCAGCGATGCTTCGAATTAATTCATCACCCGTTGAGGGGGTCGCAATCACTCACTAGCCTGAAGCCATGAACGAAGCAATCGTCATCGACGATCTCAAAGTGACACGAGGTTCACGGCGTGTTCTCAAGGGAGTGAGCATTTCCCTTGAGAAAGGCTCGATCACCGGGCTGTTGGGACCGTCAGGTTCAGGAAAATCCACACTCATCCGGTCGATAGCAGGCGTGCAGAAAATCGAATCGGGAACGGTCACGATCCTCGGCCGTCCCGCGGGCAGCCGCGCCGCTCGCGCCTCCGTCGGCTACATGACCCAGGCCTCCGCCGCTTACAAGGACCTTACGGTGCGCGAAAACGTCGCCCACTGGGCCCGAATAGCGCGGGCGCCGGCGTCGGCGGTGGACGAAATCATCTCGCAGCTTCGGCTAGCGGACCGCGCACATGCCCTTGCCTCCAACATCTCCGGCGGTCAGGCTTCCCGGCTGTCCCTCGCATGCACGATGGTCGGCAACCCGCCGGTGCTGCTTCTCGACGAACCCACCGTGGGCCTTGACCCCGTGCTTCGCGAGGAAATCTGGGACCTCATCCGCGAGCGCGCGGCCGCCGGCACAACGGTGCTCGTCTCCTCGCACGTCATGGACGAAGCCCAGCGCTGTGACAGCCTCGTCTTCATTCGCGAAGGGGACATCCTGGCAACGGGAACGGCTGAAAGCATCCTCGAAGACACGGCGACGTCGTCCATGGACGCCGCCTTCCTCGCCCTAGCGAAGGAGCAAGCAGAATGACTCTCGCAATCGCCGCGCGCGTCGCGCGCCAACTGCGCCACGACCCGCGCACCCTCGCCCTCGTCACCTTCGTCCCGTCGATTCTGGCGTGGCTGGTCCATCAGATTTTCGACGGCGAAGAGCCGATCTCCTCGCAAGTTGAGATGACGTTGCTCGCGATGTTCCCCCTGCTTCTCATGTTCCTGCTCACAGCCGTTGCCACGGTCCGCGAGCGCTCCGGCGGAACCCTCGAACGCCTCATGGCGGCCCCGATCCACAAAATAGACGTTATCGGAGGGTACGCCTTGGCCTACGGCGCGCTGGCCATCGTGCAGACCTCGCTGCTGACGGCCGTCTGCTACTGGGGTCTGGACATGCAGCTGAAGGGCGGCATCGCGTGGATGCTGCTCGTCTCCCTGGCGACGGCGCTGCTGGGAATCGCCCTCGGGCTGCTCGCGTCCGCGGCTTCCCGCAGCGAGTTTCAGGCCGTCCAGTTCATGCCGGTCATTGTGCTGCCGCAGGTGCTTCTGTGCGGGCTCTTTGGGCCTCGCGAAGAGATGGCCGGATGGCTCGAAGGCCTGTCGAATATGCTGCCGCTGACCTGGGCTGTCGAGGCGTTGCAAGAGGTGGCGGTTTTCCCGGATCTGACCGGCCATTACTGGACCAGCCTCACCATTGTCGCAGCATTCGCAATCGGCTCGCTCGGATTGGCATCGCTCACCCTGAGGCGGAGGACGGAGTGACTCGCGGACGCCGCAGGGGCTCGCCCGCAACTCGGGAGCAGATCCTCGACGCCGCCCGGAAGGTTTTCAACGAACGGGGCTTCCGGGCGGCGTCGCTGCGAGCCGTCGCGCGGACGGCGAACGTCGATCCGGCCCTTGTCCACTACTATTTCGACTCCAAAGTCGAGCTCTACACACAGTCCGTCGGAATCGGCATCAACCCCGAGAGAGTCTTGGCCGAGGTCATCACGCCGGGCAGGCGCGGACTCGGTCGCCGGCTCATGGCTTTCCTCACCGATCTGTGGGAATCGGAGGTCGCGCAATTCGTCGTCGAATCCGCGCGGGAAAATCCCGCCCTCGCAAGCCAGTACGCCGGGGTCATCGTCGAGCAGTGGCGCCGCGCGGCCGACATCCTGGGGTTTCCCCCTGGAATCGTGCGTGAGGAAAGCATGGCGCAGGCGATCGCCGTCGTCGCCGGCGTCGTCACCAGCAGGTATCTGCTCGAACTCGAGCCCGCAACCTCCCTCACGCGCGAGCAGGCCATTCGCGTCTACGGGGACCTTTTGCAAGGAGTCATCGACGACGCCGAAAGAGACTCCGAGCCTGCAAAGGGAAGCCGATAGGCTGCGCTCCTCCAAACAAACGCGCCACCGGATTGTATCGCCCGGTTTGAACAGTTCAGATTGACCGGTTCGACCGGTTTGCATTGATTGGTTCGACCGGTTTACATCTATCAGTTCGACCGGTTTTATCACCTGGTTTGAGTGGCGAAGCAGCTGGTCGCCAACGGTCTCGCAGGTTCTCGTTGCCATGGGTCGGGCCTTCATTGGCACGGGCCAATTCTTTATCGGCACAGATGGAGTTTTCGCCGTCACCGGTCTCACGGGTCTTTATCGGCACGGAAAGGGAAAACTCAGGGAACTTCATTGGCACGGATCTAAGAAAGTAAGCGCACTTCGGTGAAAATTAGGCGCACTTCAGGAGAAACACAGCTCAACGCCCGAAGAATGCACGGAGCTGACGTGAGCATTCATCTTCGCGAACGCCTCCCACAACCTCGACTCTGTGGTTGAGCCGCCCGTCGCGCAGAACGTCGCGGACGCTGCCGGCCGCCCCTGCCTTGGGATCCCAGGCCCCGAAGATCACCCGGGCCACGCGAGAGGCGACGATCGCCCCCGCGCACATCGTGCAAGGCTCAAGGGTGACGTACAGATCGCATCCCCCCAGCCGCCAATCGCCAGCCGTACGTGCCGCCTCCCTCAGCGCCGTGATTTCGGCGTGGCCGGCAGGATCGTTGCGTGCTTCGCGCGTGTTGTAGCCGACGCCGAGCACGTCCGACCCGCGCACAACAAGGGCTCCCACGGGAACGTCGCCCGCCAGTGCGGCGCGTTCGGCCAGTTCCATGGCTCGGCCAATCCATTCCCGCTCGATTTCATGCACGCAACTCATTGTGCATGCGCATGCCCCTCAGCGCACGCGCATACCCCGATTGCGCACGGGCACGCATTCGAGGGCACCGTTTCGAAAAGCCACGAAACTGCCGGACAACGCTGATATAGTCAGCGCATGCGTATCCAGATCATTGAGCACCCTCTGGTTGCCCACAAGCTCACCCTCTTGCGCGATCGGAACACGCCGTCGCCCGTATTCCGGCAGCTCGTCGACGAGCTTGTCACGCTCCTCGCTTACGAGGCCACGCGCGACGTCGCCGTCCGCGAAGTCGATATCGTCACTCCCGTCGCCCCGACGAAGGGGCTGTCTCTTGCCTATCCGCGGCCCATTCTCGTGCCTATTCTGCGCGCGGGTCTGGGGATGCTCGAAGGAATGTCGAAACTCCTGCCGACCGCCGAAATCGGCTTTTTGGGAATGAAGCGCGACGAAACGACGCTCGAAGCGCACACGTATGCCAATCGTCTGCCCGAGGATCTCTCCGGCCGCCAGTGCTACGTGGTCGACCCGATGCTTGCCACCGGCCACACGCTCATTGACGCGGTCAATTACCTGTTAGAGCGCGGCGCGCGAGAGGTCACCTGCGTGTGTCTTTTGGCCGCACCCGAGGGCTTGCGGAACCTTGAAGAGGCCGTCGGCGAGCGGGCCGACGTCACGATCGTCTCAGCGGCACTCGACGAACGCCTGAACGAGCACGGATACATCGTTCCCGGATTGGGCGACGCCGGAGACCGGCTGTACGGCATCGTTGACTGAGCGTATACGCGTGAGAAATTTGCAGCCCGTGAAAGCCCAGCCTTCCCACGCTGCCGCGGTCCCGCGTTCCGCTGCGCCTACGCAGTTCAACAGCCCCACCGCATCCACCGGGCCCAACAACTCCGCTACATCCACCGGGCCCAACAACCCCGCTACATCTGCCCGGTTCAACAGCCCCGCTGCACCAGCGGAGTCCCATCGCCCTGTTGCAACGCCCATTGATATCCACTCCGTCCGTCCCGACTACC
>CAUSGP010000210.1:0-4333 GCA_963531075.1 uncultured Actinomycetaceae bacterium
ACCGACGTCGACGACAATGACACAAACGACAAGAAAGCAGTTTCCAACCTCTGGAAACGCCGTTGAACCAGATATTGACACATGGCTTTTCAAAGGCGGCATGCCCTGCGAATACGCCAGAATCCCTCAACGCAAACGGATGACGGGATGAGATGGGGCTCTCTACCCCTTCATTTTACCTTCCGGTAGCGTTAAGCTAGATCTATTCACCCCGACACAATCATGACTTTCGGGAGATACATATAGTGTTTGAAGATTTCCCCGGTGCCGACTCGGCACGCCGTAGCCTTGATGCGCAGATCGCAGCGGCCGAGGCGAAGCTCCAGCGCGCCAAAGAACTCGAAACAAAGGTGCAGAACCTGAAGGGAAGCGCCCAAAGCCGACGAGGCGAAGTCAGCATCACGGTCGACAGTTCCGGAGGCCTTCGCGACCTCAAACTAACCGAACTTGCCACCAACATGGCAGCCGGCGACCTCGCCCACCTCATCCTCGATACGTTCCACAAAGCTCATCGCAAAGTCACCGAGAGCTACATGGACCTCATCAACGCCGAATTCGGTCACGACTCACCCACAGCCAAAGCCGCAGCCGCCGAAGCATGGGGACGCGTCACAACCGACGTCGACGACAATGACACAAACGACAAGAAAGCAGTTTCCAACCTCTGGAGGCGTCGGTGAACGACAAAGGCATGCAAATAGACCCATCCGCGCTCAGCGGGCACGCTGCCAAGGTAGCGGAAATAAGCACGAACGTAGGAACGTCCGGCAACGCCTTGACGTATACGGGTCTCAATGGCCAAGCCTTCGGTGACCTATGCTCCTTCCTCGTATCCCCTTTCGAAATGGCGAAGAAAGAGGCTGACGCAGCGATAAGCGCATCGGCGGCCGCCATCGACTTGACGGTGTCGGACCTGCGCACCACCGCGAACACGTACGAATCCGCAGACGTGGAAGCCACTCGAACCTTCCGAAAGCTTGACGACCTACTCGGAAGCAATGATCTACTGGGAGGCAACAATGGCTAAAGAATCTTCGGAAAGCAACGAGCCTATCAGCCCGTTTGCAGGCCTTGGAATCCTCGAAGAAGGCCAAGCCTTGGCCGAGCAAATCGAGAACCGATCCTGGGTCAGACCCTCACTCGACAGCCTGGGTCCATCGGCGGGCACCGGCGCATTCGCCTCCAACCCCATCGAGACTCTCTCATCGCTGGGAGCAAGCTGGCTTCTCGACCATTTGTCCCCGCTCAAAGACTGGCTTGACCAGCTTGCGAGCGATCCGACACAAACGGAGAACTTTGCCCAGGCGTGGAACTCTGCTGCCGAATCGCTGCAAAACAACGCCAACGACCTTCTGCATTCGGTGCAATCTGACGTTTCGCCACTGGAAGGCACAACGGTTTCGACCTACAGAGACCTTCAGAACGACGTCGCTATGCACGTCGAGTTGGCGGGAACTTGCTCTCATGCGATGTCGACAGGCCTGAACATCGCCTCGACGCTCATCGTGACGGTTCATAATACAGTCAGTGACGCAATCGGGGAGATCGTCTCATCCGTCGCCGACCATTCCGGTGAGTTCGCAGTTTCACTTCAATCTGCAACACCTAAGATCATCACTCACGTCTCCTCCCTTTCGCTCGAATGGGCGAGTAAAATGCGTCAAAATCTAGACGATCTCCTCAGTTCAACTCAAGAACTCGCAAATCTCACGAAAGACGCCGAAGGAATCTTTAAACGCCTCGAAAGCGCCATGTCGAGCGTCAATGGAGGACATGGCTCGGACTCATCTTCGCCCGCAAGCGCACGCCGCGTCAACAGCACCGGATCGACCGTTCAAGAAACATCGCATATGGACGACACGAAAAATGACCATGCGAGTCTAAAAGGCGAGAGCGGCCTCGGAGGCTTGAAGTCGGGATCCGAGCAGTTGAGAGGAGATGTCGCAGACATGGGACGCGACAGTTCCCCAGATCGGGAAGAGACACCCAGGAACGAACTGTACACCGATGAGGACGAAGGCAGACCCTTCATCCCTAAGGGTAAGCAAGGCAACTGAAGCCTCGAGGGGCACGCGCGTCGACGTTGGCGTTAACCGAGAGCCTCTTTGGTTTTGCCGACTTTCGCATTCGCAAGGCTCACCGTGTGACGGGCGTACGTACCAACATCCGCAAAAGAAAGAAGCGCTGTGAGCGAAGAGTCTCAAGATTCAAGCCAGGCCATGGCGACCCACAACCGAATCGATTTCATTGAGTTTCCCGCTCAAAGCAGGGAGAACCTGATCCAAGCTCAGAAGTTCTACACCGAAACCTTCGGGTGGAGGTACCAGAAATGGGGCGAGGATTACATCGATACGGCCGACAGTGGCATCGGCAGCGGTTTCGCTTCCGACGAGCCCACGTCAACTCCACTCGCGGTGATCTACGTCGTCGATTTGGAACATACGCGCGAAGAGGTTCAACGCAACGGGGGCGTCATCGTTCGTGACATCTTCAGCTTTCCTGGCGGGCGGCGGTTCCATTTTAAAGATCCGGCGGGAAACGAACTTGCAGCTTGGTCGGAATGAACCAAAATCCACATGCGCATCTAAGTATGCGCTGGCAAGCCCGCGCGAGCACAACGTGAGCCCGCGCAGAATGCGGTGAGGGCCTGAACGGAAGCAGCTGATGGTGCGCAACGGCTAATCGCTTGCAGCACGTCGGCTCGGCATAAAGTCTGTTAGTGGTCCGGCGTAAAGTCTGTCGGCCCTGTATAAAGTTTGCCGGTGGTCCGGCATAAAGTTGACTGGCGGCTCGGTAGGAAGTCTGCTTAGCGGCTCACACAGCAGTGCATTTCGAGTACCCCCTAGGAAGTTCCTCAGGGTGTCTCAATCTCTCAGTGAGAGCCCTGCAATGTGTGTGATATCGCAGATCTGCCGTCTGAAAGATATGCACCGGGATTGCCAAGGCGGTAAGCTGCTCAGTAGTCGGCCGAGCACGGAAGGCTTCCAAGCACAACTGAACATGGACGCTCACGCGGGCGCTCATAATGTTGTGCGCCCCCGTCGGCAACTTTAAGTTATCTTGCATCTACTTTTACCTATTGAGAACGCCTAGCATCGCGGTCTATATCGAACTACTATCGTGCCATAGCTAAGCGTTTTCTGAGAGTGAAGGGCTTCGCATGGATACCTCGCAGGAAAAGAATAGAGATGAAGCAGCCACGGACGACGCCGTAGTCGCCCGCCTCGATTTGCTGCTCGGCAAACTCGATTCGATTTCTTCAAGCATTGCGCGTATCGAACAAACCGTGGCTTCTCCGAGTGTCTCCGTCGGATCACAATCCGAAGCCGCGGTAGAGACCGCTCACGACCCAAGTTTTGCAACGCTGCTAGCCAACAACATTCACGCAGCTCTCGCAGCCGATAACCCCACAAGGTCGAGAAAGTCGGAAAACGTACACGGCCAAGCGCACACCAAGGCTGCCGAAAACCAGAACGCCGCTGCTTCCAACGGTCCAATTCGTTCGGATGCCTCGATTCATGCGGAAGATTCCACAAGCCCGGATGTTTCCGCCGGTTTGGACGCGGTGGCGAGTACCGAGGCGAACCGGAATGCCTCCGCAGCTGCCAACAGGTCTTCCAGCCTCCCCGAGCGGCCTGGACTCGGCGATCAAGATAGCCTCGGCAGGCATGCCGACCCGAGCGGGCACACGCATCTGGGCGCGCAAGTCGGCGTCAGCAAGCATTCCGATCCGGGCCGGCAGGCTGACATCGACAGGCAAGCCAGCGGGAACGGCGACCTCGAAAGGAAACAGGGCGCGAGAAGCCTTGGCGATTCGATCGATGCACGCGAGGATACCGATAGGCGCGAGGATTCTGACTACCCTGATGTCCCGACGGAACAGTCCTTTGCCGAATCCGAGTCCTTTGCAAGCACACCGGCAAGCCACGCCAGGCCCACCTCAATCACCGCTCGTTATGTCGTGGAGACTCCGCACGACCCCGACGTCGACGATTCGGCGGCATCCGCACAGTCGGCCAACGAAAGCGCGGATTTCCTTGATGAGAGCCACGTCGGGCGGCCCGCTCCGGAATATACCAATTCCACGCTCCACGATGCGATTTTCGTCCGCTCGCGGAACAACGGCGGCGACAGGAGCCTCCCCGAGACGACGGTTCGAAGGGATGACGACGCAAGCTCGGCAAGGCGTGCGACCTCGCAGGATCGCGACGAGCAGGAAATCTCGGAGGCCAAGCCATCCCTGTGGAAACGGGTCGGCGGCGAGAAGCAGCTGGGGCGTTACCTGCTCTCTCTCGCTGCCTCCGTGCTCATCCTTATGGCCGCGGCGAACCTG
>CAUSGP010000211.1:0-4328 GCA_963531075.1 uncultured Actinomycetaceae bacterium
GGAGGGACAGAAGAAGCCAGAGGCGGGAGAACGGCCGAAGGGGCCGGCGGAGCCATTGGAGCCTGCGGAGCCGAATCGCCGGCGGCATGCCCGGTTGACGGAACATGCGCTTCGGAGTCGTTGTGCTTGGCGGCGTGACGGCCCTTGGCAGGCTGCGGGGAACGGATTTCGATCGGCGGGATCTCCGTTGCGACCAGAAGCTCGGCGGGCACGTCGAAAACATTCCACCGTTCACGTACGGGAGCTTTGACGACGTCGGCGAAAATCTCTTTCAACTCGGCTTCAAGCACGGTCTCCTTCTCCATGAGGCGGGAGGCGAGTGTGTCGAGAAGCGCGCGATTCTGAGCGAGAATCGCCCATGCCTCACGGTGCGCATTTTCGACCAGCCCGCGAGCCTCCATGTCGATGGCGCTGACCATGCCGTCCGAGTGGACCTCGCCGCCTCCTCCCATCGTGCGCTCGAGCGGATCGGCATCTTCTCCCGCGAGGCGAATAATTCCCACCTCGGCACTCATGCCGTATTCCGTGACCATGCTCCGGGCGATGTTCGTCGCCTTCTGAATGTCGTTCGAAGCGCCCGTGGTCGGGTCGTGGAAAACAATTTCTTCGGCCACGCGCCCACCCATGGCGTACGTCAACTGATCAAGCAGATCGTTGCGCGAAACCGAGTAGCGATCTTCGGTGGGCAGCACCATCGTGTATCCGAGCGCACGCCCTCGAGGCAAGATAGTGACTTTTGTTACAGGGTCCGCATTGTGGAGCGCAGCGGCCGTCAAAGCGTGTCCCGCTTCGTGGTAAGCGGTCAGAAGCTTGTCCTGATCGTTCATCGGGCGCGAGCGGCGTTGCGGGCCGGCCATGACGCGATCGATGGCCTCGTCGACGTCGGACACACCAATCGCCGCATGCTCGAAGCGTGCCGCGAGCAATGCCGCCTCGTTGAGGATATTCTCCAAATCTGCCCCGGTATACCCCGGCGTGCGCCGGGCGACCATGGCAAGGTCGACGTCGGGAGCGAAAGGCTTGCCTTTGGCATGAACCTTGAGGATGGCCTCGCGGCCCCTGAGGTCGGGCGCATCCACCGAAATCTGACGGTCAAATCGCCCGGGGCGCAAAAGCGCCGGATCAAGTACATCAGGCCGGTTCGTCGCCGCGATGAGAATGACGTTCGTGCGCGAATCGAATCCGTCGAGCTCGACCAGCAGCTGGTTGAGGGTCTGTTCACGCTCATCATTGCCCCCGCCGATTCCTACGCCGCGGCCGCGGCCAACGGCGTCGATCTCGTCGACGAAGACGATCGCGGGGGCGTTTTCCTTGGCCTTGTTGAAAAGGTCGCGCACACGAGAGGCTCCCACGCCCACGAACATTTCGACGAATTCGGAGGCGGAAATCGAATAGAACGGCACGCCTGCCTCGCCGGCGACGGCTCTGGCCAACAGGGTTTTGCCCGTTCCTGGAGGTCCGTACAAAAGCACTCCGCGTGGAATTTCCGCTCCCAGTGCGTGGAAACGCTCGGGCGCGGTGAGGAACTCCGTTATTTCGCGCAATTCCGCAACAGCCTCGTCCTCGCCGGCAACGTCGTCGAAAGTGACGTTCGGCTTATCGGGATCGAGCTGTTTCCTGTCTTTAATCCTGCCAAATGCGCCCATTCCCGACTGCATTCGCGGCAAAAGGAACATGAAGGCCACGATGATAATGAGCATCGGAACGGCCATTGTGAAGATTGACGACCAGATAGAGACTTGCGGAACGATCGAGTCATAGCCAAGCTTCGGCTTCGTCTGCTCGGTCAGCCTGGCGATCTGCGCAGCCTGCGGTTCAACATACGAGAACTGGACTTGTTTGCCGACGTCGTGGCTTTCACCTTTGTCGTCGGTGGTTTTCGTCGGTTTGGACAGCCACAGGCGAACCTGCTGGGTGCCTTCCGTGATCTGGACGCGCTCAACTTGTTTGCCCCTCAAAAGAGAGATTCCTTCGGAGGTTTTCACCGATGAGAAATGCTCGCCGCCGAAGAAGAGCCACAGCCCCGATGCGACGGCGCCCACGAAGAAGAAGGCGCTGAACATGCGACGCATGGAACGCTTCTTCCGTTCTTTCGCCTCACGCGCCGTGGCCTTCGAGCCATTTTTCGGCTGGGGCTCGCGGGGGTTGGAGCGCTGCGTGCGCGTATTGCCTCGTCGAGGGCTTTCCGCCCCGGGACCGCCCACACCCGCCGTATTTCCGGCACTGCCAGTACCACTCGCAGCCGCCGCGCTCCCCTCAACGCCGGCGCCACCGGACGCCTGGCCCGGCGCATCGGCCGGATGCGCGTCGACGGAATTTGTATTGGCCCGGTTAGCATTGACCCGGCTAACGTCACGGTTCGCGTCCACCGCACTTTGGCTTCTGTCCAAGTTTTGGCCGCCATTCGGGTCCTCGCGATCTGCACCCGCGAGTTCGCCGAGTCGGCCGGCGGCATCGCGCTCAGCAGCGGCGTCGGCCTCCAACTGCAATTTCTGCACGGCTGCCCTTCTGCTGCGCGGCGAAGGCGAAGGTGAGGGTACGCTTTCGTTGCGTTCTGGTTCTTCGGTCACTATTTAGCCTCCATAAACGTGCGGCGCGAGCGTTCCCACGAAGGGGAGGTGGCGATATCGCTCGGCGTAGTCGAGTCCATATCCCACAACGAACTCATTCGGAATGTCAAAACCGACGTAATCGACGTCGATGTAAACCTTGGCCGCATCCGGTTTGCGCAGCGCGGTGGCGATGCGCACCGATTCGGGCCCGCGGGATTGCAGGTTGGACCTGAGCCAAGAAAGGGTGAGCCCCGAGTCGATGATGTCTTCGACGATGAGTACGTTGCGGCCCTGTATATCGGTATCGAGGTCCTTGAGTATGCGGACGACGCCGGAAGACTTCGTCCCGGAGCCG
Source organism: uncultured Actinomycetaceae bacterium (assembly GCA_963531075.1). Taxonomy (GTDB): domain Bacteria; phylum Actinomycetota; class Actinomycetes; order Actinomycetales; family Actinomycetaceae; genus Peptidiphaga. The sequence continues at coordinate 2,908 of CAUSGP010000211.1, forward strand.
TAAGAGGAAACGGCCATCCAGTCCATTTCGAGGGGGATGCTGATTTTTCGCGAAAGATCTGCCATGGTTATGACCGCTCCGCGCAAAACTCCCACGAGCAGCAGGTCGCGCCCACGGTAGGCTTCGTCGATCTGCGCCGCAAGCTCGCCCAGGCGAACGTCTATTTGCTCTTTCGTCAGCAGGATCTTTTGAAGGTCCTTGCCCATGTCAGCTGCTTCCACGGTTGTCCTCCCGATTCATCGGAACTGCCCCACCGAATGTTATCCGACCCTCGCCTATTGTCACCTTCATTCCCGGAAGGTCGAGGCTGGATCCTCCTCGCCGCCGGGTGACGAGCGAGTCGAGCGTGGCGATGTGCCACGACGTGAGCTCGCCGGGCCGAGCACCCCCGTCGATGGCGCGGCGTCGCAGAACCCTGGTGCGTAGGGCGGCCGGCAGCGCGCCCAGTTCCCGCAGCGAAGGCTCGACGCCGAGCTTCGAATCCGTCTTTTCGGCCAATTCGTCGAGCGCACCGAGGTCTTCGCGCAGCAGGGCGGCCGTGCGCGCGAGCGCTTCCACGACTCCAGGGCCGAGCGCCTCCTCAAGCGCCGGGATGCATCGGTGTCGTATCGCCGCCCGGCGCAGGAGCGAACCGTCGCTGGCACGCACGGCCGAATCGGCGCCGTTCGTGGGATCTTCCACCCATTCGAGGCCTTCCGAGGCGAGCGCGGCGCGAAGTTCAGTACGACGAAGGCCGAGGAATGGCCGAAGGAGGCAGATATCCGGCGCGCCCGGGCATGTGCCGAGGGCCGGCATTCCCGCGATCGAACGCGGGCCCGAGCCCCGCCCCAATCCCAGCAGGACGGTTTCGGCCTGGTCATCAGCGGTATGGCCGCAGAGGACCGCGGCAGGGCCGGGCATTGCCCGGGCAGCTTCCGCGAGCGCCGCATATCTGGCCGCGCGGGCGGCGCCTTCGACGCCGCCGTCTCGTCGCGATTCGACTCGAATGAGCCGGGCAGGATCCGCACCCATGCGCCCGAGCTCACGCCGCACCTTGTCGGCTTCTTCACTTGAGCCTTCGCGCCATCCGTGGTCCACGGTCAGGCTCGATACGATGATTCCTTTGCGCTGGCACACGAAGATCGCCGCCTGCGCCAGTGCCATGGAGTCCGATCCGCCCGATACGGCGAGTAGAACACTCGACCCCGCGCCGATTCCGGCGGCGTCGAAGGCGCTTGTCACCGCGCGCCGGGTGCGCGCGAGGGCGGGGTGTGGTCCTCCCATCAGATCCCGAGACGTTGGATCCAAGCGCTCGGCGAGTCGATTTCGGCCGGGGTCGGTGTATGGAGAGGGTTGTCCCATATCCGATTGAAGCCTTCGTGGCCCATGCATTCCCTATGCTTATTTGACCGTGGAACTCTTTCCTTGCAGAATGTCTTAGG
>CAUSGP010000212.1:0-4301 GCA_963531075.1 uncultured Actinomycetaceae bacterium
ATACCGAGAGACCAACTGACCAGCCGATACCGCCCCAGGCGGAACGCCAACGAAAATATACTGCCGACGTGAAGATGCGCCGTCGAACGGTGTGCCGACCGCAGGTAGGCTCCGTGTAGCTCGCGGCCGGAGTACAGGCGCCACGCCAGCGCGGTGAGGGCGAGCCCGATAGCCGCGGCAGGAATGGCGTAAATGAACCGATCTTCGACGAATGGCATGATCTGCTCTTTCCACCCCAACGGAGTGAGCCATCGCATCCATGACGCCCCGCTGGCTTCGGCGACGATCCGCAACGCGAAAGCCAAAAGGAGGAACATGAGAGAAAGTCGGCGCGCTCTGACCGCGTCGTCTGCCAGTTGCGAAACTATGAGCGCCACCGCCGAAAATGCGCAACCCACGAGCGAAATCGCGAGTGCCAGAGCGATTGTGCCCGCAACGGAGATCTCCGGGAGCAGAGGAACCTGTGCCGCGAGGGTCAAGCCGCAAAGCACGCCCGCTCCGAGTGAAAAAGTCGCACCGATGCCCGCTTGCACGGCAAAAACGGTTGTTCGGCTCACCCCGGTTCCTTCGATGAGCTCGCGAAGGCCGTTGTCCTCGCTTCGACGTCCGACGGCAGTGACGATGAGAATGGCCGCAATAGCCGTGAAGATCAAAATGAGCATTCCCGATTCCCATTGGATGACTTGGCCCAAGGTTCCCGGGTGGGGAATTCGTCCGAATAAAAGCCGCGTCGCGGCATTGGAGTCCATCATTTCGATGACCGACGCGCGAAGCTTCATACTTCCCAAATTGTTCCGATACGTATTGGGAAGAATAGCTAGAATAAGGCAGAAAGAACCGATCCAAGCCGTGAAGGCGAAGCGTTGGCGACGCAGTGTCACTCCAAAAAGAGTTCTGAAATCCCGCGTGTTCATCGAACCGTCGCCTCGTAGTGGCTGAGGAAGAGATCTTCCAAGCTTGCGGGGGTGCACGTGATGTCTCCTAGGCCCGCGGAAATGGCCGCTCCTAAAACATCGGGCACGCGGACAGCCTCGGCTTCGACGAGGATGTCGCTCCCATCCCTTGAAGCGGTTATTCCCGCCGATTTCAAGATGGTGGCGAGATCGTCAAGCCGAGCATCTTCGCCTCGAACTCTGATCTCGCGTGCACCCAGGTGCCTGAGCCGCTCTAAGCTCCCCGTCTCCACGACGGTGCCGTCCTTGATGATCGTCACGTGCGAGCACAGAGCCTGAACCTCCCCCAGAATGTGGCTTGATAGGAGCACGGTGCGGCCCGCTTCCTTCGCTTGAACAACACATTCACCGAAAATTTGCTCCATGAGAGGGTCGAGACCGCTCGTCGGTTCGTCGAGCACGAGCAGATCGACGGGGGCCGACAGCGCCGCGACCAGGATCACCTTCTGCCGATTGCCTTTGGAGTACGTTCTAATGGGTTTGGATGGATCGAGGCGAAAACGTTCAATGAGTTCGCGTTCGCGAACTTCGTCGCGGCTCCCGCGCAAAGCTGCCAAGGCGTCCAGAGCTTGCCGCCCTGTTAGATTGGGCCAAAGAGCGACATCTCCGGGCACGTAGGCCACGCGCCGGTTGATCTGGCGAGCCGAGACGGACGGATCCATTCCCAGCACCCTTACTTTGCCGGCGTCGGGATGGTAGAGCCCTAAGAGGCACCTGATCGTCGTGGACTTTCCCGACCCATTGGGGCCTAGAAACCCGTGGACCGTTCCTTCCTCCACCGTCAGATCGAGCGAATCGAGAGCGTGCAGCGAGCCGAAGTTTTTGACGAGGCCTTTGACTGCGATGGTTTCAGCCATTGGTTTTCCTTTCCTTTCGCAGTTTGGTCAGTGCCGATGTTCGTTTTACCAATATGGGCAGCTCCGGTCGGTTCAAGGACACGGGCGGTGCCGACGTTCGTTTCAAGGACACGGATGGCTCAGGTCGTGGACGTGGGTCGCCCCGGTCGTTTCGTGTGCTTGACGATGCCCCCGGGCTCTTCGGCGTCGTGTTCGGTCACCTTCGTGTCTTCTTCTTTCGTCGTCGTGCGCGCCGCTCCCGCTTCCAAGGATGTTTCGAAGGCGCCGGGCTGGATCAAGCCGAGTCGTTCGAAGCATAGCTCAATGAATCGGCGATGCTTCCGGTCGGGATAAGCGATCCTTATCGCGAGCAGAAGACGGTTGAAATCGGCGCCCATGTGAACGATGTTGTCGGCCAGGCCTACAAGGCCAAATTTGCTTGCGAGCTTGAGGTAGACGACGATGAATTTATCGACGAGCGGACTGACATCATTGGCATCGACCGCCTGAGCGAAGATCTCGAGTGCTTCGATCATCGCAGCGATGTCGGCTTCTGTTGTCGAATACTTGGTGACGTCGGGGAGCTCATTCCAGGCTCCGATGATCGAGACAATGATGCGGTCGCGGTCAAGGAGTTCGATGTGCCGCGGATCCGTGAGACGTGCTCTGACCGTTGCGTAAAGGCATTCGAGCGAGGGCGGAATCGGTGAGAGGTCCTCACCGGCTTCAACTAGTTCGCGTAAACCCGCGATCCTCTCGCGTTGAGCGGTCAGCTTATGGATTTCAGCGTCGATCCTTTCGAGGGCCGAGTCAAAATCCTCGGTTGCTCCGGCGTTCGAGTCGTCGAGGATTTGACCGATGGCTTTGAGGTTCATGCCGGATTCGGCGAGCCACCGGATGCGCACGAGCCGCGCGAGATGATCGAAATCGTAGTTCCTGGGCTGTCCTGCAGGCACTGGAAGTAATCCGACGCTGTGATACCAGCGCACAGTCCGCACGGTTGTGCCCGCCAGATAGGCGATTTCGGAAACCTTCATGTCTTCATCTCACCATGTGACGTTACGTCACACACAAACCGATTGCTCTTGCGCAAAGCTCACGTTGGCGAGGTGGCGGTGGGTCGGATCAAGGCAGGCAACGGTCGGCACGAATAAGCCGTCAGGCGGAGTGCTGTTCCGCGGGGCTGAAGACGCTGAAATGGAACTGGAAACGTCGAGTGGAACCGGTGAGTCTGGCCTATGCCGTCTGTACGCCCACTTCTTTGAGAGCCCGTTCCATGCGGTCAAGCGCCTCGTCGAGTATCGCCTTTGAGGTTGCGAAGATCATGCGGCACGATGCCTCAAAGCCACGCCCGCAGCTGGCTCCTTCCGTCAGGCGCACGCCGGCGCATTCGGCGAAGAACTGAGCCGGGGTGCGGTCGCCGAAAATGCCGCGATCAGCCAAGCTGGAGAAGTCAAGGAAAGCGATGTACGTTCCGGCGATATGCGGAATCCTGACGCCTTGCCATGCTTTCACGCGCTTTTCGAGAATGTCGCGGTTGGCTGCGAGATAGGCTCGAAGTTTGCGATTCCAGGATTCGCCACGTTCGTAGCACGTCACGCCCGAACGAATGCCGATCGTGGCCGCCTCGGCCGCGGTGGAATGCGCGAGAGGCTTGAATATTTCGGCGTCTTCAAGATTGGGGAAATACAGTTGGGCGCATTTGAGGCCGGGGATATTCCAACCTTTCGACGCCGATACGGCCAGCACAGTGTGGGCGCGCGTCGCTTCGTTGAGTGTGGCGTAGACGGTGGGCTCGACGTCGTCGAGAATCAATGGAAGATGAATGCAATCTTCGAATACGCGCGCATGCGCGGACTCGACGATAGCGGAAAGCCTCTTCAATTCCTCGCGATCGAAGACCCTGCCGGCCGGATTCCACGGATTGCACAGGATGTACAGCTCGGCGCCCGACTCGAATGCCCTCTCGATTCCTTCGTAGTCCAATCGCCATTGATCGCCGTCGAAGATTGAGGGCACTTCGATCACCTCCCGCCCGTGTTCTTTGGGAAGGGTTGTGAAAGGCATGTATGCCGGCGTCGAAACGGCCACGGGTGAGCCGGGGGTCGTGAAATGATCGATCGTCAGCCGCAAGCCGCGGATGACGTCGGCGATGGGAGCGATTCGTGCGGGATCGGCCTCGCAGCCGAATCGCCTCAAGAATGCCGCTGTGGCAGCTTGAAGGTGTTTGACGCATTTGGCAGAGACGTAACCGAAATTGCCTTCGGTCGCTTCGTCGATTAGAAACTCGCGGAGAACGGGATCGATCCGATAGTCCATTTCCGCTAGCCACATGCCGATCGAATAATCGTAATCGGAAAGGTTGGGGTAGGCGGTCCATTTGTGCGAAGTCGAGGCTAGGAGCCTTTCCGGGGTGACATCGTCGAACTGTGACATGACAACCAGCATACGCTTGGCGGTGCCGGAGTTAACTCGGCGCGCAGCGATTGCGGCCGGCCCGGAGCTGTCGCCA
>CAUSGP010000213.1:0-4284 GCA_963531075.1 uncultured Actinomycetaceae bacterium
CGCATGAAGGTGGGCCAGGCGAACTTGAAGATCGCCAGGGCGACGATGACGAACGAGACGGTGCCCCAGACCAGGTCGGCGGTCGCCGGAAGGATCAGGGAGTGCCCGGAAGCGGTCGTCATGATCAGGAGCCGAAGGCGAAGCCGGCCACGAAGCCCAAAAGTCCAAGGGCCTCGGTGAAGGCGATCGACAGGAACATATTGACGCGAAGGTACCCTTTGAGCTCAGGCTGGCGCGCCGTCGCTTCCTGATTCTTCGCGCCGATGAGTCCGATGCCGATGCCGGGGCCGAGAGCCGCGAGACCGTAACCGATGGTGGCGATGTTGCCGATCATTTAGATTTCCTTTTGTTCGGTGGATAAATCAGTGTTCGATGGATAGCGAGATGTAGGCTGCGGCCAGCAGGGCGAAGATGTATGCCTGCAGGGCGGCCACGAAGGCTTCGAAGAGGGTGAAGACGACCCCCGCTGTGAGGGTCAGGGATCCCAACGCGATTCCCATTCCCCCGCTCATCGACAGGTAGAGGTAGTGGGTCCCCAGGAAACACAAGACCAGAAGAAGGTGGCCGGAGACCATGTTCGCCAGGAGTCGGATGGTTAGCGTGAGGGGGCGGATGACGAAGGTCGAGAGCAATTCGATCGGCGTCATAAAAACGTAAATGGGTTTGGGCACGCCCGGCGGAAACAGCTGTTCTTTGAAGAAATGCCCCGCCCCATTTGCCTTGATTCCAGCGTAAAGGAATGAGATGTACGCCACAATTGCGAAAATCAGCGGCATGCCGATGATCGACGTCGAAGCGATTTGCAGCCCCGGGATGATTCCCGTGATGTTCATGAAGAGCAAACCGAAGAAGATCGTCGCCAAAAGCGGCTGATAGGGCTTTGCTTTCTCGCCGAGAATCTCGTGGCCCACCTGATTTCGAGAGAAATCGAAAAGCGATTCCAGCAAACCTTGGGCGCGGCCCGGCACCAGCTTCGCCTTCTTGTAATAGAGATAGCAGACGAGGAAGAGAACGGTGACGGAAATGAGACGAACAAGAATGACGCGGTTGATGGCAAAAGGAGTGCCGCCAAAAAGGATGGGATCGGGAAAGAACTCGTCGATCGATGGCGCTTCAAAGCCGCCTTTGGCCAGGACTCGGCCATTCGCCAGAGCCATGAACGCGTTCGACACTTCCTACCCCTTCGTCGACCTGAGCCGGCAGCGACATCTTTCGCCGCTCGCACCATATACCGCCCGTAGAATTCGCCAACGGCGGCGCATACTCCAAGATACTACGCCCAAAGCAGGTTCGATTGCCATACGCACATATGAACGAAACTACGCGGACGGCGTGAAGATCGTGAACTCAAACGGCGAAATCCGCAGAAGCAGCCTGATCGCCCGGCACTTCGAAGCGATCCTTCCACCGCAGGATCGTCCACGATTCAACGGCCAGCGACACGACGATGCCGAGGGCGACGGCCAGGACCAAGGCCTTCGCATGCAAGCCCGACCACCCGTCGAAAACAGCGAGAATTCCCAGGATCGCGGCCATTTTCACGAGAAAACCGAGCGCCATTGCCCAACCCGAAAGTTTGCGAGCCATTTCGGCTGTCACTGCGCTTGCAGCCCCGACGACCCCCGCTCCAATCGCGATCGACCGTGCGACGTCAAAATGCTCGGCACACGCAGCGACGCCCGCACCGAGGCAGGCGATTCCGGCCATCGCACCGGCAGTGCGTAGACCGGCGGCCCGAAGCACCGCCCACGCCTCGGCAGTTCCCCGCGAAAAGTCGTTGTCCTGTGTTTCAGCCACTTCGCATCTTCCGGTCGCTGCATGCACTTCGGCCGGTACGTGCACTTCAACCGCCGCGTGCTCGTCAGGCGCCTCGCACGCTTCGGCCGCTTTACGCGGAAATTCGGTTGCTTCCCGCAGAAAACCGCTTTCTCGCTCTCTGGCGTCACTCGGCATTGGCACGCCTGGACCCCGGGCGACGCGATCGTCTTCGATACAGGTCGGCATCGGCATCTTGCCACGCAACATCATCCGTCTGCGCAGCGTTGCCCCGCCGGGCGGCATCGCCCGGCAACACCGCGCTCACCGCCCTAGCGTCCGAGCCAGTTTCAGCGGGCGGCGAAACGCTCCGAGTTCGCCCCGCTTCGTCCGCCCCGGAGCTCGTCGTCTCCCCCTCAACGATCCCGTGCTTGGCTCTAGCCCGCGGGGAGCCCACTCGCCTTGATTGCTCCTGCCGAGACGCAGGGAACTGTTCAGCCGACGGCGGCCCAGAGCGCGGCTCGGCCGAGATTTCCGGCGAAGCCGCAATCTCCGGCCAAGCGTCCGATTCTGGCGCAAGCGCAAGCGACCCGCCGTTTGCGGGAAACATCGGTGGCTTTGCATCTATCTGCCGCTCCTCCGCAGAGGCAGGCTCTCCCGGGCGCCGAGCGTTCGTCGCATCGGCGTCGGGAATCCTCGTATCGTCCTCGGCCCCTTTGCCCCTCTTCCCCCCAAATTGGTGACGGGTGACGAACACTCCGGCAATGAAGCAGACCAGGGCGACCGTCCCAACGATCCGCGCGGGGAATCTGACAAGGGCTACACAGGTGAACGAAGCCATCGCGGCCCACATGTAAAGGATGAGCACGGATCCCGCATGCGAGTGTCCGCGGCGCAAAAGCCTGTGATGGAGGTGGCCGGCGTCGGCGGCGAAAGGAGACTGCCCGCGGGCGAGTCTGCGGGTAACGGCCCATGTGAAGTCCAAAAGCGGCAAGAAGATCACCGCAGCCGGAACGAGAAGCGGCATGATCGCTGGCAGCGCGTAACCGGGCGAGGTATTGGCGGGATCAATTTGGCCCGTCACAAGGATGCCGGCAGCGGCGATGAGCACGCCCAGCATGAGAGCGCCCGAATCGCCCATGAAAATGCGCGCCCTGTGGAAATTGTGGGGTAGGAAGCCGGCGCAAATGCCGACAACGGCCGCCACCACCACGCATGCGGCCGAAGCGTAATCGCTGGGGGATGCATCGCGCGTGAGGGTGTAGGAATAGAAGAAGAAAGCCATTCCGGCGATGCCCACGATCCCAGCGGCGAGGCCGTCAAGGCCGTCGACGAAGTTCACGGCGTTGGCCACGATGACCATCACAATGGTTGTGATGAACAGCGTCAGCCTGGTCGAACCGACTGTCAACCCCATGAGCGGAACGGTTACGAGCTGGACGCCCTGCCAGGCCATGACGCCGGCGGCAAGCACCTCACCGGCCAATTTGCCGTACCAAACGAGCTCCCACACATCGTCGATGGCTCCGACCAGGCACATGAAGCCTGCTCCCAACAAGACCCCCCACACCGCTGAGCTTCGCGGGAAGACACCCGAAAGGTAAGGAATTCGCGAGGCGATGACGATCGCCATCGAGAATCCCAAATACATCGCCAATCCACCCATCCTGGGAATCGGGATGGTGTGCACATCGCGTTCGCGCACCTGGGTAATCGCGCCAAGGAGAAGCGCCAGACGCTTGACGACGGGAACTAACAGGTACGTCGCGACAGCGGCGATGGCCATGATGAGCAGATAGACGCGCACTTAGGCCACATCCCCAAATCTGGCCAGTTCGCTCCTGCCAATTTCGCCTTCGCGCAGCACCCTGATTCTCGTGCCGTCGAAGGCAACGATCGTCGAGGGCACCCCGCCCGGGCAGGGCCCGCCGTCGATATAGACGGCGACTTTCTCACCCAACTGCTCCACCGCTTCGCCCACCTCCACAGCGGGGGCGCGCCCCGTGAGATTGGCCGAAGAAACGGCCAGAGGCCCGGCTGCCGCAAGCAATTCGAGAGCGATGGGATGGTTGGGCATCCTCACAGCAATTGTGTTGTTTGTCTCGCCAAGGTCCCATTCGAGCCTGCACGGCACAATCAACGTCAGCGCGCCCGGCCACAACGCTTCCATGAGCGCGCCGGCAACGTCGGGAATACGGCCGGCAAGCCCTTCCGCCTGCGCAATCGAGGCGACGAGAACCGGCGAGGGCTTGTCACGCCCGCGGCCCTTTGCCGTCAGAAGACGGTCCACCGCAAGGGAACTTCGCGGGTCGGCCCCGACCCCGTAAACGGTGTCGGTGGGAAGGACGACAAGCGATCCTGCACGCACGGCCGCACTCGTGGCTTCCATGGCCTCTGCGAGCTCGACGGTGCCAGTGCAATCGATGACCCTCATCGCACCTCCCAACATTCAATGCTCATCTAAGGGTAGCCGAGCGTGAAGCCATCGCGGGCGGCCCGATAGGTCCACGCCCGTGCGCGCCTCGACGA
>CAUSGP010000214.1:0-4248 GCA_963531075.1 uncultured Actinomycetaceae bacterium
CCCTGCTTGACGCCGCCAAGGGGCCGCTCATCTGGTCGATCGCCACGGGGGTCGCCACCATTGTGTGCGCGGTGGGGCTCACCGCCGTTTCGGCCTGGCTCATTGCGCGGGCATCCCAAACGCCACTCGTCGCATCCCTCGCTTTAGGAGCGACAATCGTCCGCGCTTTCGGAGCAAGCCGCCCCGTCTTTCGCTACCTCAGGCAACTGACTAGTCACTCTGTAGCGTTGTACGGCATGTCGCACCTGCGATCCGCCGTCTACTCTAAACTCGCCGATTCTCGGATCGATAGGGTCACCCAGATTCGGCGAGGTGATCTTTTGGCGAGAACGGGGAGAGACGTCGACGCCGTTGGGGATCTCGTGGTGCGCGCACTACTGCCCCTGGCCGTGGCGGTCGTCGCCTCCGGAGCCAGCGTTGCACTCGTGGCCTACTTCTCCCCCGCGGTTGCGCTCAGCCTCGCATGTTCTCTCGCGGCTGCCGGAGTGCTCGGATCGTACGCCGCAATGCGCGGAGCCCGCCGAGCAGAGCTCCAGCAGGTCTCCGATCGGGCCGAGCTCGCGGCCCTTTCGCTCACCATGCTCGAATCCAGCGACGAGCTCCTCGTTTCAGGCCGCATGGGATCGTTGAAAAGCGCGATTGCCGATACCGAGCAGCGGATTTTCACGAATCGAGATTCGGCAGCCAGGCCGGGTGCTCTCTTCACCGTCATCGAAACCCTTGCGATGGGCTGCTCCGTGCTGGCGGCACTCGTCATAGGCTCGGGTGAGGTTGCACGCGCCGCTCTGACGCCCGTCGAGCTCGCTATCGTCGTACTGGTTCCCCTGGCGGCCTTCGAAGCGATCGACCCGCTGGGCGAAGCCGGAGTGCATCTCGTTCGATCAGCGGCCGCTTCGAGGCGAATACTCGAGTTGCTTGACGGTGCTGACGCAACCACCACCGCAGGCGGCACAAGCTCAGCCTTGGCCGATGCTTCCTCCGCTGTATCCTCGACCGGTTCCGCTTCCGCCGCATCCTCAGATACGTCCTCCATCAGCGCTTCCGCCGGCATAGCGACGCTAGCAGACGCTCCGGCTTCCGGCCTCGTGGCCAGAGATCTCGTCATTGGCTGGCCGGACGGGCCAGCATTGAGCGGTCCGATCGACTTGAGCGTCGAACGCGGCTCCTCGCTGGCCCTCGTCGGGCCATCCGGAATGGGCAAAGCTACGCTTCTCTACACTCGGGCCGGCATGCTCGAGCCGAAATCCGGAGTGGTTCTGCTCAACGGCAAACCCGCACACCTCATTGCTCGCCCGGACGTTTCGACCACGCTCACGCTGACCTCCGAAGACGCCCACCTGTTCGCGACGAGCATTCTCGAAAACCTACGAGTGGCTCGCAGCGACGTTTCGGAATCCGAAGCATGCTCTATCCTTGAGAAAGTGGGATTGGGTCCGTGGTTGAACGAGCTTCCCGACGGCGTCCACACGATTCTGGGAACCGACGCAACGAATGTTTCCGGCGGGGAGCGTAGAAGGCTTCTCTTGGCCCGAGCACTGGCTTCGCCCGCGCAGTACCTTCTGCTTGACGAGCCGGCCGAGCACCTTGACGGCGAAACGGCTGACGCTCTCATTCGCGATCTCCTGGCCACCACGGAGACAACGGTCGTTCTCGTTTCCCATCGCCTGACTGCGCTGGAGGATGTCGATCGCGTCGTCGTCCTCGACAATGTCGACGGCCAAACTCGCGTGCGGGCACAGGGCACCCATGAAGAGCTCGCCGCGATGCTTCCCGGCTATCGCTGGTCGCTTTCACGGGAAGGCGGCACATGACGATCGACACACGCGAGTTGCTGCGACGGTCGCTGGATTTGACCGCTCGGCTCGATCACTATTCGGCGCTCCAGGCTTTTGTCGAATCAGCCGTCACCCTGACGGGAGCGCGCTATGGCGCACTTTCCGTCCTTGATCCCCGAGGAAATACGATTCAGCTGGTCTACTCTGGAGTCGAGTCGATGTCCGGCGAACTCATCGGCCATCCTCCCATGGGGTACGGTCTTTTCGGCGACATGCCCGATGATTCTTACATTATTCGCAACGATTTGGCGGATGAATTCCCCGATCCTCCGTGGCCTGACGATCATCCTCCGATGGGCAATTTTTTGGGTGTCCCACTCATGGTGCGTGGGCGTTCCTTCGGTCACCTTTACCTCGCGGAAAAGCAGGGAGACTTCTCCACCGATGACGGCGAGGCGATCATGATGCTGGCTCGCGCCGCGAGTATAGCCGTGGAAAACTCACGGTTATTTGCCGAATCGGTAGTCAGAGCACAGTGGATTGCCGCCTCCCGCGCCATTTCGACTGCGCTGCTGGAAGGCAAGGATGAAGAAGACGCATTGCAGCTCATTGCCCACGAGATGCGGCGCGTGGCCAAGGCAGACGTCGCACTCATCGTTCTCGAGGGAGTGGCAGGGGCCTGGACGTGCGAGATAGCCGACGGCGAGGGCGCCGGCGAGCTCATAGGCATCGATTTTCCCCCTACGGGTCGGGCGCAAAGCGTCATTCGGGACGGTCAGGGAATGATCGTCGATTCAATGTCACGCCAGGCCCATCTTCAAGTTCCCACGCTGGCTTCTTACGGAAGCGCACTGTACGCGCCTATGGCGGCCAAGGGATCGACAATGGGCGTCATCGTGCTTCTGAGAGCGCCCGATAAGCAAGAATTCGATCTATCCGATCTCGCCATGGCGGAGGCGGTGGCCAAGCAGGCCGCCCTCGCCCTGGAATTGGCCGACGCCCGCCACATCCAGGCGCAGGCTTCGCAGTTGGAGGAGCGGGCTCAGATCTCACGCGACCTCCACGATCTGGCGATCCAGCAGCTTTTCGCCTCGGGCATGGAGTTGACTGCTGTGCGCAACGACCTCGCCGATTCGGGAGCCGCACCGAAAACAGCCCTCGAAAGCCTCGACAACGCGATCAGCTCCATCGACGAATCCGTCGGCCAAATCCGCCAGATCATCTACTCGCTGCGGGATCCTCATGCGACCGTTCCGTTTGTCGCGCGGTTGCGACGCGAGATCGAACACGGCGGAAAGCTACTGGGTTTTCACCCGAATCTCGAAATCGTCAATCTCGGAAGGGCAATTGACGGCGGCCTCCATACGGAGATTGACGACGAATTGGGAGCGGACGTGTCCGACGACGTCGCCGCCGTCGTGCGCGAATGTATCGCCAATGCAGCCAAGCACGCGAAGGCCAAATCGGTTGATGTCGCGATCGCGATAGAGAACCACAGGATCTCGGTCAAGGTGATTGACGACGGTCAGGGCATTAGCCGCGACCTTAACCGCCGCTCGGGGCTTTCAAATCTGGCGGCCCGCGCGCGCCGCCATCACGGCACCTTTTCGATACGTCCGGGAGACGACGGCGCCGGGACGAAAATCGAATGGACAGCTCTCATCGACTAATCGCGCGGCTGAGATTGCCTTGGACCTTGATGAGCGTTTTCCACGGTTGTGACAACTCGGTTCGCCCGCCAGCTGTGAGATTCCGGCGACCCACCGAAACGGCTAGGACCCGTGACGCCATCCTGCCGCTCGCTGCCCGGCAACCCACGCCGCAACCTGCGTCCTGCGTTGGAGTCCCATTTTCGATAGAAGCGAGGTGATGTGATTCTTGACGGTCTTTTCCGCAACGCCCAGGCGGTCGCCGATTTCTCGGTTCGAGAGTCCGTCTCCGATGAGTTCGAGAACTTTGCGCTCAGACGGGGTGAGATCCGCGGTGGGATCTGCGTGGTCGGCCCTGCGCCTGGAGACCGTCCGCTCGTCCAAAAGGATCCGCCCTGAAGCCACAGCCTTGATATTTTCGGTGATCTCGGCTCCGCGCACGGATTTGAGGAGGTATGCTTTGGCTCCTGCCGCTTGGGCTTCGGCAAGCGCCTCGTCGTCGTCGAACGACGTCAATACGATGCATTTCGTATTGGGAACAGCCTCCGTCAGCCGCCTGATAATGTCGATTCCGGTGCCGTCGGGGAGGCGGAGGTCAACAAGGGCGACGTCGGGGTGGACCAGTTCTCCGCGTCTAATCGCTTCTTGAACGCTCCCCGCCTCGGCCACTACGACCAAGCCGTCGGTGCGATCGACGACCTCGGCAATTCCCCGCCGCACGACCTCGTGATCGTCGATGATCATTACTCTGATGTCATCGTTTGATGCCATATACTCCCCTTTAGATGGATGTGCCAGTATCATACCGGCATGGGATCGCCATT
>CAUSGP010000215.1:0-4186 GCA_963531075.1 uncultured Actinomycetaceae bacterium
CCAACGGATCAGGCTTCGCTCATACGCGGTGTTGTACCGCTTCTTACGGCTCGTGCAAGGATTGAGGCGGCGTAACGGGGGTCGAGGTCAACGGGCGGGCCAACGAGCTCGCCGCATCGACAACGAAGTCACCATATTGACAATAGGCTTGCCGTAAATAGGCTTGCCGCATCGACAACAAGCCCGCCGTATCGAAGAAAACGAGGGTGGACGGCGATGCCGTCCACCCTCGCGCAAGCTCGTTTTTCAGTTTTTCATTTCGTCGATCTTGGCTCGCACTTCGTCCATGTCGAGTTCCTTGACCTGCTTGATGAGGTCCTCGAGCGAGGCCTTAGGAAGGGCTCCGGCCTGGGAAAAGACGCGCACGCCGTCGCGGAAGGCCATGATCGTGGGAATCGAAGTGATTCCGAATTCGCCGGCCAGGGCCTGCTGATCTTCGGTGTCGACTTTGCCGAAGACGACGTCGGGATGGGCCTCCGAAGCCGCCTCGAAAACCGGCGCGAACTGACGGCAGGGGCCGCACCATGACGCCCAGAAGTCGAGCAGGACGATGCCGTTCTTGATCGTGTCATTGAAGTTGTCGATCGTGACAGCTTGAGTTGCCATTGTTTGTTGCCTTTCGTATAAGACCTGTACGTGTGGGTCAACGTTGCCTTCATCCACACTATTCCCCGACGTGTGTAGGGCCATAGCTATGCGCTAGGAGCGGAATCTGCGGTGAAAATACGAGAGCGGCGTAGTCTTGAATTCATGGCGTACACACTTGGAGGCATGACGCAGTGGGCTACGAGCACGGTCTTCGTACGGAGTGCGAAGGGCGGGGGCAGTGTCCAAGACTGACGTTCAGGTTCCGATCGACCGCATACCCGGGCGAAAACGGCGGATCGGCATCATGGGTGGGACATTCGATCCCATTCACCATGGGCATCTTGTGGCGGCCTCCGAGGTGCTGAGCGTTTTCAATCTTGACGAGGTTGTTTTCGTTCCAACGGGAAAACAGCCGTATAAGCGTGACCGAAAGGTCACATTGGCCGAACATCGCTACTTGATGGCTGTTATCGCCACGGCTTCGAATCCTCGTTTTTCCGTCTCACGCATCGACATTGAGCGCGAGGGAACGACGTACACGATTGACACTTTGCGAGATCTGCGGAGGGTTTATCCCGATGCGGATTTCTTCTTCATCACGGGCGCCGACGTTCTTCCGCAGATTCTCGAGTGGAAGGATTCGGCTGAGCTGTGGTCTATGGCTCATTTCGTCGGGGTGACGCGTGCAGGACATCAATTGGACACGACGGGCCTGCCGCCGGAGGGGATTACGCTCATGGAGGTGCCGGCCATGGCGATTTCCTCCACCGATTGCCGCGCGCGCGTGGCTTCCGGGGTGCAGCCCTGGTATCTCGTGCCCGACGGAGTGGTTCAGTACATCGCCAAGTACCGGCTCTATAAGGGTGACTGAGAGGCGGGGCACGTGGCAATACTTTCGACGAAACGCCGAAGTAGAGTCGGAATATCCGCGTCCGTCGGATAAACTGAAGCCCTTGAACGACGTCTCTGAGGCGTTGGCGTCGCGAAAAAACGCCGCCCAGGGCAGCGGGAAGGAATATGTATGAGTGACGAACAGCCGAGGATGTCACGGCGCGAAATGAGGGCGAAGGGCCTTCTCGCGCCGATCCTAGACGGCGCGTCCCCACTTGACGATCTCACCCCCACCGCGGAGATACGTCTCAAGCGCCTGACGCGCAAGGAGATGCGTGAACGTGAGGCGGGGCTGACGCGAGACGATTCTGGAAGCACGGCTTCCAATGCAAACCGAGAGAACGTGGCCGCAGGAGGATTGACGGCACAGGACGCTGGCGCGCAGGAGCGTTTCGCGTCGTCGTCCAACAGGAGTGGCAGCGCACACGAGTCGACTTCGCGTGCATCGCATGCGGCCACTACGGGCAGGACTTCAACGCATCAGGTCGGGCACGCTTCGAAAGAAGGAGGATTCTCGACGACGGGCAACATCACTCCCGTTGCGACGGTTGCGGCCGCCGAAGTTGGGCTCGTTGAAGGACGATGGCCCGCCGCAGGCGACGCTCGGAAGGAATCGACTCGCCCCTCGAGTGGGGGGGCCGCCTCTGGCGGTGGCTCGGATTCCATGGTCGACGCGTCGGGCGCCTTTCCCAGCGTGGTTCCCGACGAGCAGAAGAACTTCACGGGGCAGGACAAGGATCAAACCGAGCTCTCCCGGCCTTTCGAGAGCCAGTCCAGCTCCACTTCGTCGATGCCGAAGGCTTCGGCTCAGTCCATTCCCACGCCGACTCAGTCGGTAGGACCGCCCCAATCGATTCCGACGTCAACACAATCAATTCCGGCTTCAACGCAATCAATTCCGGCATCGACCGAATCGTTCAAGAATCCGATTCACGCATCAGAGAGCGGATTCGACGAGTTCGAAAGCTCGCGAAACAGTTCGGTCATGGCCAGATTCGACGGCAACGATTCGGCCGACGGCGCAGGATCTGCGGTAAAAGATCGGCAGGGCAGCCGTTTCCCCGAGGTTGACGCCCCCAAAGAGCACGCAAGCGCCGGTGCTGTCGATGCGACCGGTGACGATCAGTACGATCCTAGAGCCTCGCTCAAGGCCCCTTTGCTGGAAAGGTTGCGGCGAGAAAGTGAACCGGGGGACGAAAGCTATTCCGTGTTCGCGCCTGTTCCCACCCCTCAAAACGAAGTTCGTTCGATCGATCCCGAGGCGTCTTCCGTCGTGCCCGAAAGCGGCTACCAGGAAGAACTGAACGACATCGCCGAAGAAGATGACGAGGCCCCGCGCGGGTGGTTCATGTGGGTTGTGACGATTCTTGTGGGCCTCCTCATCGGTGTGGCGATTGGCATCGGCATTCGCCATTTTGCGGCATCCGGTGACATACAGCCCGTACTCGATGCCGCAGCGTCCGTGACGCCGCCCGGCGGCTTCGGGGTGTGATGTGACGGCATCCGAAAGCACTTTGAAATACGCCAGAATGGCGGCAAAGGCTGCGGCAGAGCTCAAAGCTACGAGTATCGCCGCCCTTGATGTGTCCGAGAGGCTTGTGCTCACGGAGCTTTTCCTGGTCATTTCCGGTTCGAGTGACCGCCAGGTCAAGTCCATCGTCGACGCCGTTGACGAGGCCCTGCACAAGGCGGGCCTGCGTCAGAAGCGGCGCGAAGGTTTTGACGAGGCTCATTGGGTTCTTGTGGATTACGGCGATCTTGTGGTGCATGTCCAGCAGGACGACGATCGTGAGCTCTACGCTCTGGAACGGCTGTGGGGGGATTGCCCAAGCATCGATCTTTCGGTCGAGCCTGGAAACATTAAGCCTTCGGATGTCGAACCTCTGAATATTGCATCGCCTGATACTGATTCTTCCGGCGTATGACCGCGTTTCGGGTGGTTCTGTGGCGCCACGGACAGACCGATATGAACCTCACGGGGCGAATCCAGGGCGCTCGGGATTTTCCCCTCAACGACAAGGGCGTTGACCAGGCGCGGGCTGCAGCCAAGATTATTGCCGGTTTGGAGCCTTCCCTGATTGTCAGTTCACCGCTTGCCAGGGCCTTTCAGACGGCTAGCGAGCTTTCGGCGCTCATTGGCGTCGACGTTGAAACGGATGACCGATTCAAGGAGCGCTCTTTCGGTCTCTTCGAGGGAATGACCGGCGCCGAGATCGAAGAGCGTTATCCCGAACAGTATCGGCGGTGGAAGCAGGCCAAGGAACCGGAAGGCGTGGGCGTGGAACGCCAAGTCGACGTCGGCCTTCGCGCTGGCAGAGCCGTCGAAGAATGGGCCTGTCGAACGGACGGGACTCTAGTTGTGGCCTCCCACGGTGCAGCCATCAAATGTGCCGTGACCGCACTCGTGGGGGAGACCCCGGGGGGCTGGATGGGGCTGAAAGTCATGTCCAACTGTCACTGGGCGATTCTAGAACCGCTGCGTTTTGGCCCGCCCGCCTGGCGTATTGCCGCATACAACCTGGGGGCGGGCGATATCGATGACGTTCGTACGCCCACGCAGTGAACAGCGCTCTTGTATCCTCTAACGGTGATCTGTATCTCCTAGCGGTGATTTGCCAAGCACTGAGGGGATCCGTAACATTGATGGAGTCCGATTGGGGCTATGGCGCAGTTGGTAGCGCGCTTCCATGGCATGGAAGAGGTCAGG
>CAUSGP010000216.1:0-4011 GCA_963531075.1 uncultured Actinomycetaceae bacterium
CCAGCCTGGAGTCAATTCTGCACGCAACAGCGTGATTTGTTTCCGCAACCATTGCGACGGCGGCGTCCACAGGCGCGAGCACCTCACCGATAAGCGGTTTAATTCCGAATCCTTCCCCCATCACCTTCGAAGAGAAAATGGGGTCGGGAACATCGGACAGGTCCATCACTTCGCCTGTCATCGGTGAAACGACGGGAATGTCTGGAGCGGGGTTGTCAGACATAAGGCTCCTTTCAAAGCCGATTGCACGGAATATTCGGTTTGCGTGTGTTGTAGGAGTGCGCCCTCGGTCAGAGAGGCGCGGAGCGCGCGTCGCAGGTGCGGCGCACGCGCCGTTCGGAGGCATTCAGAATTCGTCCACGTGCGTCATTTGGCCGACTACGTGCGTCGAGTGGCGGCCGACTACGTGCGTCGCACCGCTCATTTGGCGCATCATTTCTTCCATCCCGAATGCTCTCCGCTCACTCGCCGTCTACGACGGCGGGCGTGAGAATGGCCAGCGCCTCATACGGGCGCAGCACAACCGCAGATTCCACTTCCTGGGGCGGATAGTTGGAAATCAACACCGATCCCCCAACGAATTCCTCGGGGATGGAGATTTCCACTTGCCAGGGGCGGAAATTTGTCAGGACGAGCAACCGCTGCGACTCGTATCCGCGAATATAGGCGTAAATATCCGCGTGATCCATAGCGTACGGCTCGTACGATCCCCTGGAAACGATCGGATACTCCTTGCGTAGGGCGATAAGACGCCGGTAGTACGGCAAAATTCGCCCCGTCGCTTCTTCCTCGGCGACGTTGATGCGTTCCTGGCTCGTCGGCCGCAGCCAAGGCACGCCGCTCGTGAAGCCCGCCCCTTCGCTGGAATCCCACTGCATGGGGCTGCGGGCATTGTCACGCGCCTTGCCACGAACGATCGCAAACGACTCCTGCTCGCCGCGCCCCGATTCGACGAGTTCAACATAGGCATTGTGCGCTTCGACATCGACATAATCCGATATGTGCGTGTAACTCGGATCAGTCATGCCTATTTCCTCGCCCATGTACACGAATGGCGTTCCTCGCAAAAGATGGATGACGGTTGCGAGCATGGTCGCGGATTCGGCGCGATACCTTCCCGGATCGCCAAATCGATTAATGGCGCGCGGCTGGTCATGATTGTTCCAGAACAGCGCATTCCAGCCGTCTCCTGCCTGCATTCCCATGGCCCACTCGTTGAGGACGCTTTTCAACGTGCGCATGTCGAAAGGCATCGAGGTCCACTTTTCGCCGTCTTTGTAGTCGACTTTGAGATGATGAAAGCTGAAGACCATGTTGAGCTCGTGATTGCGCGGATTGGAATAACCGACGCAGGCCTCAACGGTGGTAGACGACATTTCCCCCACGGTTATCGAATCGTCGTCGCATCCGAAACTCGCCTTGTTAATCTCCCGAAGGTAGGTGTGAACGTCGGGCCCATCCGTATACATCTTTCGATCGTCCATTCCTGATGGTGCGTCGAGTAGCTCATCGGCTTTCCCGACGACGTTGATGACGTCGAAACGGAATCCGTGGACGCCACGATTCCGCCAAAAATTGATGACGTCGATGAGCTCAGCACGCACCTCCGGATTGTGCCAGTCGAGATCGGCCTGCGTGGAATCGTAAAGGTGAAGGTAATAGTCGCCTGTCTGCCCGAAAGGCGCCCATGCCGGCCCCCCAAATTTGGAGACCCAATTTGTCGGCAGGGAACCGTCTGGCTGCGGCGGGCGAATGTAGTAGTAATTCTGATATTTCGTTTCTCCGGCCAGGGCGCGCTGGAACCACTCGTGATCGGTGGACGTGTGATTGAGGACCATGTCAAGCATGACGCCGATCCCGTGTGCACCTAAAGCTTCCACAAGTTCGTCGAAATCTTCCATCGTGCCCATCGAAGGATCGATGCCGCGGTAGTCGGAGATGTCATAGCCGTTGTCTCGCTGCGGAGAGGGAAAAAATGGGTTGAGCCAAACGTAGTCGACTCCTAACGACGCGATGTAGGGAACCTTGTCGATGACGCCACGCAGATCTCCCACACCTGTTCCTGTCGAGTCTTTGAAAGACTTCGGGTATATTTGATAAACAACGCTTTCTTTGAAGCTCATTATTTGTTTTTTCCCTTCACATGAACCGCCGGCTCGATAGGGCACAGCGCTTTCGCGGAAACTGCTGTGCAGTGAGCCGCTCTCGCCCTCCATCGAGTCGCTCCTCAAGGAGGCTCCGGGCACAGTGATCGTGGTCGTGTACATGGTTGCCCCCTTAGTGAGAAGGCCTCACGCGCGGCCTCTCGAGTCGATAAGCCCAGTCTCGCAGGGCACTCCCGGTGCGCTAGCCTCTGATCAAAACGAGAAGGTCCCGCCACGGCAACGCAACCATTTGCCCGTCTCAATCCTCAACTCTCTAGGTCGAGTTTGTGCGCACAGATTGAGCCTAGAGCATGAAGTTAATGCTGGCAATCACAAGAAAACCAATGAGTAGCCTTCGGTTCACAAAAGCATAAGTTAACGATGACTCCGTTTGCATTCACCTGCAGTTTGGCCCATCAAACACCGAATTCTTCGTGCGCGCTTCGGGAGCCGACCTGCCCGTCGGCCGGGTCGGCACCCATCGAATCGCAACTCTGCAGCAGCGGGTACTGGACACACGAAACGCCGGTTCCTAGATCCCGTCCACACCAGGCCGCCTAAGCGGGTAAATAGCAGCCGATTGGCAGGCCGCAATCGCCTCGTCAATCGCAAACCGGCCCGCAAACCCGCTCTATCGTGCCCACTCAGCCAAACCGTCAACTCGATACACCACGCATCGCAAACAGGAATTACATTCCGAAACAATCACTATTGTCGAAAACAGAATCCCAGTCCGAGGCGATCCTCGCTTCCCACAGCAAGCTCCACATTTCGAGACAAGCACCGTTATTCAAGACGAGCGTCACGCCAACTGGAGTTTTATCTCCAGCGACTTGCCATTCATCAGCAACCTTAATCACTTACAATGGCATCGAATTCGTCTCCGACCATAATCCACACAAAGTGGCACTGCCCTCACAATCGGCCACAGACGCATACGGCCTCAATTCCCCTGATCCAAGCCAAGCTTCGACCAGCAAAACGTCACGGACCATCGGCACCGCGCCCGCCCGCTCAGCCGCTCACCCGGACCAAATCCCTCGGCACAGTCTTCGCGCGATACCAACCAACCCATGTACACGTACACCTTCACGCACAGCGCCGCCACGCCTTCATACACAGCTCCTCTCACACGTCTCCATGCAAAGCCCTTCTCACACGTCTTCATGCAAAGCCCTTCTGACGTAGCCGAGTCAATACCTGTCGTGGCACTCCCAATCGCCACATGCCCACCCTCTAGCCATACTCCAGGCGCACCCGTCTATTTCGGCCACACGCGTTCCTACGCAGCCACTTACCCTCTTACCCGGTCGAATATTTTAACTAGTAGAAAGATGGGTGAACCATCAGAATACAGATCTATCGGAATATATCTGAGCAAATATAATATCCTCAACAGACTAATCGCAGTTCTGACAAACAAAAACATCCCAAAAGCTATACTTACTCTAAAATTCATATCCATTCTCTACGCAACTCATAGCTACTCTCTACGCAACTCATAGCTATATCTCTACCCGCGTCTTCTTGGGATACTTTGCCGCCAGTACATATTTGACGCCCCTGACAGAGCAGTGGTTTATATACGGACACAGATTACGTATGCCGACGTACTCCCTTCCGTGAAGCAACAAAAAAGGCTGAGGTGATCATGGCCTTACGCCATAATCGCCTCAGCCGTGAACCGACTCAGCTATAAACAAATTCAACGGGATCTATATAGGCGCGAACTACCGAAAGATCGCAGCCTAGGAATGAATGCCTGCCGACGTTTCCTGTCCTCTGAACTGCCTAGCTCGCACGTAAACCCATTCGGCTTGTTGTTGGTTGTTTGTGTGAGCTGGTGTTCTTTCCTGGATGTGCCCCG
>CAUSGP010000217.1:0-3994 GCA_963531075.1 uncultured Actinomycetaceae bacterium
CCCTTAGATTTGAATTTGTCGATTCTTGTGGAGCGGTTGGATTGTCACTGTTCGCATAGATCGGCATGGGTGGGATGGTCTCCACCCTGGGACGGTCAGAGGCCGCGGCGTCGTCGGGTATACTCGACACCGCCGTGCGGCCGAGATCGTCGCGCGCTCTGTCACCAAGCCTACGATTCCGAGAAAGGGCGGCCACGTGTGTCCCGATCGCGTTCGTGACGATTCCGCGCCACACGAACTGCTCGTCATTATTCCTGCCTGGAACGAGGAAGAATCCGTGGGTGACGTCGTGCGTTCGGTGCGCGAATGCGTTCCGCAGGCCGACGTCCTCGTTGTCAGTGACGGATCTCGTGACGGGACGGTGCTTGCCGCGCGAGAAGCCGGTGCGGAGGTGCTCGATCTGAAAATCAATCTCGGCGTCGGGGGAGCGATGCGCGCGGGTTTTGTGTACGCGGTGGACCGCGGCTATCGAGTCGCCATTCAAGTCGACGCTGACGGACAGCATAATCCGACGCACATTCCCGACCTTGTCGACAGGGTGTCCGCCGGAGCGGACATTGTCATCGGGTCGCGGTTCGAGGGGATCGGGCAGTATCGGAGCCGTGGGCCTCGCAGGTGGGCTATGAAAATTCTGGCCTCGGTTCTCAGCGGCATTGCAGGCACCAGGCTCACCGATGTGACGTCCGGTTTCAAGGCTTACTCCGCCCGCGCTCTCAAGCTTTTTTCGACGTCATACCCGGCCGAATACCTAGGCGACACCATCGAAGCCCTCGTCGTCGGCATTCGCAGCGGACTGAGAATCGAACAGGTTGGGGTTGAAATGCGCAGGCGGGTTGCGGGCGAACCGTCCCACTCTCCCGTGAAATCCACGGTTTACCTGCTGCGGGCGGCGTTAGCTCTGGCCGTAGCGCTCGTCAGCCCGGTTGAAAAGGTTGGGCAATGACCACATATCGCATTTTCACGCTCGTCATTGTCGTGTGCATCGGGGCGGTGCTCATCCACCTTTTGCGTCACCGCCAGATCAAAGAAAAGTACGTGTGGATGTGGTTGGCGCTCGACGTCATGGCGCTCGGGGGCGCGATCCATCCAGCGTGGGTCCACGCCGTTGCCCGCATGGCCGGTTTCCAGGTCACGTCGAATATGGTGTTTTTCGGCGTCATTTTGCTGCTTGTCGTCCTTTCTATACATCTGGCCATGGTGGTTACCCGTTTGGAAGAGGATCGGCGAACCCTCACAGAACAGGTTGCCATGCTCAGGCATGACTTGGATGCGCTCGAAGCCCGGACAGATGCGTTCGAAGCCCGGATAGAAGATCGAAATAACCCGCAATGAACAATTCTTTCCTCACCAAAGTCTCATCGTTCTTCGCCAAGGTTTATGCGGCGATGTCGGTTTTTCTCACGAAAATGTGGTCTTTCCTTGTCAGGGCCGCCAAAAAAGCGTGGCCTTTGCTCGTCAGAGTGGCCGCGAAAGTGTGGTCTTTGCTCGTCAGGGCCGCCAAAAAAACGGGGTCTTTCCTCGCCAGGATCTTCTCCAGAGAGTCGGTGCGCCACTTCTCTATCGTGTGGGGCGCTCTGTTCCTTGTCACCGTGGCGTGGTCGTTCGTCGTCCCGCTCAAGGGCCAGGCGGACGAGCCCGCGCACGCCATTCAAGCGGCCGCTGTCGTGCGCGGGCAGTTCATCGTGGAAGGGCATCCCGACGTCCACCGGTTCGGTTTTAAGTACAAGAGACATGACGTCAAGGTCCCGGCGGAGTTCAAGAACGTTGAGGAAAGCACGGCCTGCTTCGTCTTCTTCCCCGAGGCGCCGGAAAAATGCGCCAAGCCGATGCCGCGAAGCGAGGGCAAAACGGCGATCTCATCGACGACTGCGGCCAACTATCCGCCCTTGTATTACATGGCGGTGGGATGGCCGACGCTCCTTCTTGACGGCGCCGCTTCCTGGTACGCGATGCGTTTTATCACGGTGCTGATATGCACCGGCTTCATGGCTCTTGGAATCGTCTCGTTGGCGCGAAAATGCGGCACCCGCTACGCTCTAGCGTGCGCCGTGGGCTTCACGCCCACATCTCTCGCCTTCTTCGCGTCGATCAACCCTCAGGGGCCGGAAATAGCGATGTGCTTCGCGTTGGCGGGGCTGCTCATTCCGATTGCCGCCGGTCACAGGCCGTCGGATCGCACGCTTGTGTGGGTCGGGGTGGTGGTCGCCCTCATTGCCTTGAGCCGCCCGACGGCGGCATTATGGGCAGTGGGCATCGTCGGAATGCTCGGCTTGCTCATACGCCTCGACGTGTGGAAAAGCCTGCTGCGACGTCGGGCGATGTGGGTGGCGCTTGGACTATCCGCAATGGGATGCGTGGGGGCGCTTGCATGGAACCAAATCGCCCGGCCCAGTGACAGCGTTTTCGGTTGGGCGGAGAAGGACGCGGATCTTTTCGAGATGATCGAGAAGCTCCAGGACAGATTTGTCAGGCCGATTTGGGACGGCGCCTTCGGGTACTTCGGATGGAGCGACAATCCGATTCCCGAGTGGTTGCATGTGACGTCCATCGTGATTTGCATCGTTTTCGCCATTGTTGCCCTCGCCTTGGGAAGATGGCGTGAAAGGCTCGCGATTGCGCTGGGGATCCTCTTCGTCCCGTTGAGCACCATCGCCTTGCAGTATTCCGTGCTTCGCACCGCGGGGATGATGTGGCAGGGACGTTACAACCTGCCCTTTGCCGTTGCGCTCGTGGCTTTGGCGGTGCTGCCAATCGCCCGCCGTTGGGGGACGGGCGCGAGCGCCGTTTTCCTCGCACTCTTTTCCGTTGGCATGTTTGGCTGGGCTTTCAGGGTTTCATGGAGATACTCCCTGGGCATCCATACGCCGTGGGATATTACGAAGCTCTCCACCGACCATTATTTCGCCCTGGCGATGATGCTCTTTGGCATCGGGACACTGTGGTGGCTCTTCGTCAAGCGTCCTTTCGACGCCGAGTCCACTGCACTGGACGGAGGCGAGGCCTGGTTAGACAGTGATGTGGCTCCGACGGGCGAGGATGACGCAAATGACGATCATGCTGACGATGGCGATGAGGCCCCTCGCGACGACGGCGAACAAGCCTCGAGCGATGACTCCGGGCTGACCGCGGGCCAACGGGCATGGAAGGAAAACTGGCGAGTTCGGAAGGCGCGGCGTCGAACACAGGATTCGAACTGGCTATCGTCCCCAAACGGAGGGCAAGCTGCTATGCCCGCGATACCGGCCGTTTCGAGGCCGATGGCGGGGAATGCTTGATGTCCACAGGCAAGTGGACGGGGGCTTTCACCGCCGTCAAGTACCTCTTTTTCGGAGGGACGGCATTTGCGTTGGATCTGACGGTCCTCTTCATTTTGAAGTCCCTGCTAGGCATGCCCGCATGGTTTTCGGCAGCTTGCGCTTTCGCTGTTTCCACCGTTTTCGCCTTCTTCACGCAAATGCGCTATACGTTCAAATCGAACGCGTCTAGGCGCGGCGCAATGTTCCGATACGGCGTCTTACTAGCGGCCAACATGGTCTTCACGGCGGTGGCCGTCGATCGATTCGACTCGTGGTGGGACGCCTACGTGCAGGGCAAGATATTTGCGACCGCGGTGACGACTCTGTGGAACTACTTCATCATGAAACACTGGGTATTTCCACGCCGGCGCCCGCCCGCCGATTAATCGAGCAGGCTCAGCAGATAGGCTCCATAACCAGACTTGACGAGGGGCTCGGCGCGCTCGCGCAGTTCGTCGTCGGTCAGGAATCCCATGCGCCAGGCGACCTCTTCCGGCGCCCCGATCTTCAAACCCTGACGGGCCTCTACAGTGCGGACAAATCCCGTCGCATCGGCGAGCGAGTCGAAGGTGCCGGTGTCGAGCCACGCCGTTCCGCGCGGGAGGACCTCGACTTGCAGCTTGCCGGCCTCAAGATAGACGCGGTTGACGTCGGTGATCTCGTACTCGCCGCGCGCCGATGGCTTAAGCTCCTTGGCG
>CAUSGP010000218.1:0-3975 GCA_963531075.1 uncultured Actinomycetaceae bacterium
CCCAAGCCAGACCCCACGAAGCCGGCAGACCCCAAGCCAGACCCCACGAAGCCGGCAGACCCCAAGCCAGACCCGACTACACCGGCGCCTGAACCGTCGCCAGATAATGGCCAGAAACCTGTTAAGGACGCCTGCTTGGCCGATGATGCCTGCAACCTCTACTTTGCGGCGCAATTCCCAGCCTCGGTCGCCAAGCTCGGGATGAAGCTTCCCGCCGGTGGCGAGGTTATCTCCGGAGACTGGGACGGGGACGGCGTCTCCACCGTGGCGGTTCGCAACGGCGAGAACTACACCTTCTACAATTCCAACCGCTCCGATGCGAAGACCACCTCGGCAACATTCACCGGAAGCGGCAAAGGCCAGGTGCTCGTGGCCGATTTCAACGGCGACAAGAAGGATGACATCGCGGTCAAGAATGGCAATGTCTTCTCCATCAAATACAGCGCCACGGAGTCGGGTAAGGCCGACGCGACAGTCCCCTACGGGAAGGCTGACGACTACGGTCTCGCAGGCGACTGGGACGGCGACGGCAAAGCAACCCTCGGCGTTCGCCGCGGCTACACGAACCTGCTGCGTGACACTCTGACGGGCGGCAACGCTGATCGCACATTCTCCTATGGACGCAGCGGCGATACAGCCTACGTCGGCGATTGGGATGGCGACGGCAAGGACACCGTGACTGTCCGTCGCGGCGCGGTTCTACACGTCAAGAACACCCTCAACGGCGGCAACGCCGACACATCCTTCGCCTACGGCAGGGCCAATGACAAGCTGATCGTGGGTCATTGGACCGGCGCGGGCAAAGACACCGTGGCCGCCGTGCGTGAAAAGCACTAAGGTGCGTCGCGGATAAATAACGTCGTCTAACGACGACGAAGAGTCGCTTCGGGCATAGCGACAAACGGCGGCGGCTGAGCCACAAGCTCAGCCGCCGCCTTGTCATTTCTTCACCCGCGCTATCTCACCGCTGGCGTTACCCCTCCGCTCTCTTTATTTTGCGACTCGCATTCAATCTCTCCACCTGCATTATTTCCCCACTCACATCATCACCTTTCTGCTTGCGTTTGCTCGCATCATCACCTTTCCGCCCGCGTTTGCAGGTGGCGTTTCCACCCTTTTTCTTCTGCCTCCTTCTACCTCCGCTCGCAGGCCACGCCGTCGTTGTCACGGTCCAAACCTGGCCGATACCCCGGCTGTCCCCGGTAAATGGGAGCGGCTCCCGTCGCCCGCGCCGCGGCGCAGTTCTTGTAGTACGCCGAGCCGCTAGAAAAGCCGCTAGACGAATCTCCAGCACCCGTGCTCGTACCGGCGTCGGGCAAACTGGAACTCACAGATCCACCAGTTTGCGGCACCGCGGCTACAGGCAAAGGCTTAGCCCGCGAAACCTGCTTCGCGCTTTGCAACTCGGACTTGCAAGAATCTCGTTCGCCCGTCAAAGTCGAGACTTGCGCGGAAAGCTCGGAAACGCGACCTTCGCTTTCCTCTAACTCTTTGACTCGCGTTTCCAGGCGCGACTTTTCGCTCTGAGCTTGCTGCGTTTCTTGCTTGGCCGTGTTCAAATTCCGTTTGGCAGAGTCCAACTCGGTGCGGAGCTCAGTGACGGTCGGATTACTCGTGGCGCCGCTTGATGACTTAGTGGTCATCGTGGTTCCAAAAATAATGCCCAGCAGCACCAAGCCCCCGTAGACGATCCACCGCGTCTTTTTCTTTTCGAGA
Organism: uncultured Actinomycetaceae bacterium; assembly: GCA_963531075.1. GTDB lineage: Bacteria > Actinomycetota > Actinomycetes > Actinomycetales > Actinomycetaceae > Peptidiphaga. The sequence continues at coordinate 1,717 of CAUSGP010000218.1, forward strand.
TGAGCATCCAGGTTGGCGCCAGGGTGCACACCAAACGCTTTAGATCCCGGCAGAGCCGAATCCGCGGGGTTTTGGACATCCCTGACTCCGGCCGAATTGTATATATCCGTCGTTTCAGCGGGGCAGGAAGAAAAATTGCTTTGACCTTCGGTCACGGTACAGCCTCCGTAAATTCAAGCCGCTTCACCCTCGAAGCGGCAATCACGCATTCATGATCTGTGGTAAGCCAGATCACAGATTAATCTTACCAGTATAAAAGCGGCTTTCCACACACAAAGCCCTTGCGAACTGGATTATCGCGCCCCGAATTCTCTTAGCCTCGCACCGCTTCAATGAGCTTGAGGATCATCTGCGGACCGCCCGAATGCAGGCCATCATGATGGAGGGTGTCGGACACCAGCGTGCGGACGCCGGCCATGCGAGCCGTCTCCATAGAAATCGAGTAGGGCACGAACATGTCCTGCCGATACACCCAAGCCGCAGCAGGCACCCGTTGCTCGGCGAGGGCTTCGGCGTCGTAAAGCTGGCGCAGGGAGGATGCGGCGGCAAGGGCGTCAGCCGCATCGGCGACGGGGGCGAGAGCCGGATCCTCACGCATCTGCCAGGGATACATGTGTTCGCCCGTGAATCGAAAGCCGTAGCCCTCGGCCCGGAGCCCGTCCTCGCCCGCCGCGCCGGAAGCGACCTCCGGCACACGGAACTGCGGGAACTCCCCGCGAATGCGGTCGGCACTCCAGGCGGTCGCACCGGTGGAAGCCTGCGCGTAGATCGCCTCGTGCATGACTCCGTACAGCGGGCATGCCGCGAGTGAAACTTGGGCGCCGATCCGCTCAAGGAATTGGGGACGCAGGCGGCGCGACCCACGCACGCTCCAGAACGGATCCTCGAGCAAGAAATGCAATTGTTCCAGTCCATAAGAACGTCCGAGGCAGATGCCAATCTGCCGGAAACGTGCGGGCGTGATGCGTTCGCCGGTGGGAAGGCGTTCATCGACCTCGGCCAGGTGACCGGCGATATTCCAAGCCAATTCTTCATCGCCGGGGTAACGGTCGAAAAACTCACGATTGCGCGCATCTGTTTGTTCGTATGTGAGCCGATAGGTTGCATCGACGTGTCCCAGGAGGGAGGGGAGCCCAGCGGTGATGAAAGCTTCTGACAAACCTTGCGGCGCCCGGGAAAGGTAGGCGGTTACGACGAAGCCGCCGAAGCTCTGGCCAAGCACTGCCCACCGGTCGTCCCCGAAAGCCACGCGCAGATCCTCGGCGTCGGCAACGATCGAATCCTGACGGAAACAAGAAATGAAGGCAGCCTGCACATCGACCGTTCCGACGGAAGTGATCGCCTGAGCCTCAATGGGATGCGAGCGCCCGGTTCCCCGTTCATCGAGCAGAATCACGCGGTAATGGTTGAGAGCCGTATCGAGCCACGAGCCGATCGGCGCCATTCTGGGCCCACCAAAACCGGGTCCCCCTTGAAAATAGACAAGCCTCGGCAGGCCTTCGTTACCGTTCCTTATGTACTCGCGGGCAAAGATTTCAATCGTATCCGGCGCCGCCGCCACGTCTTTCGACGCGAAGCCAGACAGCGCCCCGAAACGATCGAGCGGCACAGCAAGGGTGTGCTCAATCATCGTGTGCCCGGGCAGACTGAACTTCGCGTCGTACATGATCCGAGTCTAGCTCGCCCCTCCGTCGATATCCGGCAGTTTTACGCGCAATTGCCTGCAAATACAGGGCTTGCGCAGAAAGTTTTTTGCCGAGCCAAGGCCGATCTTTCAGCGACGCCGATCCCTAGCACGCAAAAGATCCTTGGCATGGCTGGGCAAGCACAGCGGAAAGCGCTTGCATTGCAATCGGACTGCAGCAAACTTTTCGACGGCGGGAACGGCTCGTGTACTCTTCGGGCGAACAGGAGATGAGGCGCGGAGCATTATCATGGGGGTGTTTGTTTTCCGACGTCGCGAATAGACGTCCCGAATGAAAGTGGTTCCCATGGCGATGCCGAGCCCCAGTTACACCGTCACCCTTCGCGTGAGCGTTCCCGCCCACCCCCGGGCGACGCAGCACCTCGTCGAAGCGGTCGCGGACGCCGGAGGCTTGGTCACGGGGATCGACACGATTGAGTCGTTCGAAAAGCATCTCATCGTCTCGGTCACATGCGACTGCGTCAACACCGCCCACGTCCATGAAGTGCGTGGCAATATCGAGATGATGGTCGGCAACTGCGTCAAGCAAGTGTCCGACGCCACCATGCAGTCCC
>CAUSGP010000219.1:0-3881 GCA_963531075.1 uncultured Actinomycetaceae bacterium
CCGCCGACGTCTACCGCGAAGGCGGCAAGGAAGACTACTTCCCCAACCAGGTGGAAGACCCGACGCTCGTGTGACCGAGTGAGGTCCGGGGGCGGATCGCGCATGAATGCGCGATCCGCCCCCGGACCTATGCGTAGCCCCTGCGCGTCGTCTATGCGTCAGGCGTCGCCTGCCCGACGTCGGTTCGCGAGGTTTGGCGCGGGTGGTGCCCCGTCGCGCCCGGAGCCTGAAACGCGGGGGCAGGATGGGTGTGAACGCTCGTTGCTTGCGACCTGAATGAGCATAATTGAATGAATAAAGTTCCAGTCGAACGTGGCGTAGGGGGTCTGCTTCAGGTTCATTTTGCTTGAAAATAGCCAATATTCGACCATTTGTGGCGCTAGGTGTATGCTGTTGAATGCATAGGGATTCGTTTCTTGGAATGAATCTTTGATTGCACTGAATCTTCGATCACGAAGGAGCGACGGGCGCGTGGCGGCTGATACTGGCGGCTCGATGCCGCTTTCCCCTGAAGGCAATGAACGTCAAAGAGAGAAATCGACGGGGCCTAGCACGCCCCAAGCGACGGAGAATGGCAAGCGCATGGACGATGCGCCTCGCGAAGAGGATACCGACCAGAACAAGGTTTTAAAGAAAGCCGCCGGCGCGAGCTTCATCGGTAACTTCATCGAGTGGTTTGATTATGCTTCCTATGGGTATCTGGCAACTGTCATAGGAACTGTCTTCTTCCCCAAAAGCGACGAGACTGCCCAGCTCATGTCGACTTTTGCCATCTTTGCCCTGTCCTTCATCCTCCGTCCAATCGGCGCGGTGGTCTGGGGGGCATGGGGAGATCGCTACGGGCGCCGATGGGCTCTTTCGTGGTCGATCCTCATCATGTCAGGTTCGACATTCCTCATCGGCATTCTCCCAGGGTATTCCGCCATTGGGATTTTCGCGCCTCTCGCGCTGTTGATATTGAGGATGATCCAGGGATTTTCCGCTTCGGGGGAGTATGCGGGCGCGGGAACGTTCCTTGCCGAGTACGCTCCGCCCAAACGACGCGGCCTCTACACGTCACTCGTTCCCGCCTCCACCGCCGTGGGCCTTCTCTTCGGAATCCTTGCGGTTATGACCTTGCGGGGCAACCTTGGTGCGCAGGACATGCATTCATGGGGATGGCGAATACCTTTCCTGCTGGCAGGGCCTTTGGGCTTGATCGGGCGCTATATCCGAATCCACCTCGAAGATTCGCCGGTTTTCAACGAAATGACGGAAAAGGCGGAGAAGAAGGAGAAGCATCGCGTTCCGCTGACCACTCTTGTGAGATCCCACCGCATGACGGTGGCGATCACCTTTGGCGTCGCCTGTCTCAATGCCGCCGCCTTCTATCTGCTCTTGACCTACATGCCCACCTACTTCGAAAAGCAATTGGGCATCAGTCCAACGATGGCGGATGCCATTTCGGCTGGAACCCTCATGGTCTACATTGTCGCCATCTTCTTCATGGGGAAGGTCTCCGATGTACTGGGTCGCAGGCGTATGCTCGTCGGAGCGTGCCTGGCCTTCATCGTGCTCTCGGTCCCGCTGTTTTGGGTGATGGAGCAGGGCAACGTCGCCATGATCATCGCCGCAGAGACGGTGTTCGCACTCATCCTCACAGTCAACGACGGAACCCTCGCGACGTTCTTGGCCGAGAGCTTTCCGACCGCCGTCAGGTACTCGGGTTTTGCGCTGTCCTTCAACTCGGCGAACGCGCTCGTGGGAGGGACGTCGCCGTTTGTTGCGACGTGGCTCATCAAAGTGACGGGAACGGCGATTGCTCCGGCTTTCTATCTGACGTTCATCTCGCTCCTGGCTCTCGGGGCGATGCACGCTTCGCGAAAGATCGTCCTCGTCAGGGCTGATTTATCAGACGAAAGCAGCGAGCCCTCCGAGAAAAGCGAGCCCTCCGAGAAAAGCGAGCCCTCCGAGAAAAAAGAGGACAACAATACGCGCACATAGTGGTCGAGGGCTCAATCTTCTTCGATCTCCAGGGGAAGGCGGTGACATGACTGCATGACCGAAGACGACGACGTGGCGGCCTCCCGAGCGGGCGCTGCCACGGTGAAGGGCGAGGTGCGCCGGCGGCAGATCGTTGAAGCAGCCGCTGCGCTCGTGCGCGAGGGTGGGCCGTCATCTGTCAGCCACAGGGCCGTTGCCCGCCGTGCCGGATGCTCGCTCTCTGCAACCACTTACTATTTCGAGGGGTTGGAGGATTTGCTCCACCAGGCCGGCGCGCTGAACATTTCCCTGTGGGCGTCGCGAGCTGAACACGTGGCCGAACGTGTGGAGTCTCAAAGCGCGGAAGAATTCACTTCCGACGAACGAATCGAAGCGATTCTATGTGCCACGCTTCCTGCCGGTCAGGCGCTCATCGGCCACTATGCGCAGCTGATCAGCGCGGGCGACTTCGCCCCCGTCGCCCTGGCCTATCGAACCGGCCGGTCACGGCTCAATGGCGCCGTCGCACGCGTTCTCGCTCATTTGCATCTTGACCTGAGAGCCGATCTGGTGATCGCCATTGTCGACGGTGCTGCGGTCTCTGCGCTATCTGAAGGCCGCGAAGTCAAAGCGACCGCCAGAGAGCTGTTGAAACTGGCCTGTCGATCGGTGTGATGTCTCTGGCCAGGCTTCCACGGGGCTGTGCCGGCTTTACACGAAGCTATGTCGTCCAGCGTAGGTATCCTCATGAGACAACGTATTGGCTAGAGCTTTGATGGCACGCGCTGCCATCGGGGGCGAGGTCCTCGAAAGTTCCCCCGCCTACGCCGAAAATCAGTTCCCGTGAAAGACTGCTTCCAGATTGTTGCCGTCGGGATCCAGAACGAACGCCCCGTAGTAGCCGGGATGATAATGCGGACGCTCGCCCGGCTCCCCGTTGTCGACGCCGCCCGCCGCTATGGCCGCCCGATAGAAAGCGCCCACTTGCTCGGGGGATGAGGCCGAGACGGCGATATGGCAGGGCGTCGGATTCTCCGCCGGCACGATCCATAGATCCGCTGGGATCGGTGCGTCCTCGGGTGCATTCGGCAAAGGCGCGCCCATTCCAACGACGGGGTCGAACTCCATAACGATGCGATAGCCGAGCGGCTCCAGGGCGGCTGTGTAGAAGGCTTTGGAAACCTCTGAATTGCTTACGTTGATGGAAATGTGGTCGATCATGCTTCCAGTGTAGTTAGGATGTGAGGATGTCACGGCGGCGATAGACGATCGTCGCAAGCGCAGAGGCGGCGATCCCAATCGCGAGCAAACCGAGGGCTTGGGGAATATGCTGGGAATCTGTGGGGGAGAAGGACCACCCCAAAAGCTTCATGTTGAGCAGCCACTTCGGCAGATTGAGAATCCCGCCGAACCAGGCTATGACGAAACTCCACCCCACCAGCGCCCATGCGGCAGCGGTCAGTCTTCTGGAAATGGCGTAGAACAGACATCCCACGCCTATGAGGCAAACGGCCGCGGGCCACTGGGTGGAAGCCTGCCAGGCGACGTCGCGCCCCGACTCCCAATCGAGGGAGAGACCGACCGTGACGGACAAAGCAACCGCTCCAAGAGCCGCCAGAATCGCCGACTCCGCCATTGCGGTCAGGGCCTGGGCAACTATGACGCCTCGTCTAGAAGCGCCACTAGCCAGTTCGGCGTCAAGGATTCCGCGCTTCTCCGTGTCGGCAAGGGATGATATTGCGCTCGCGGACTCACATATAAGAAGAATTCCTATAAGAACAGAGAAAATCGAGACGATTTGAGAGGAGGTGTCGCCGCCGCCCGACATTTTCGTCATGAGGTCCTCGTAGTTGGGATTTTTCTTCGTCAAGGTGACGAAAGAGCCGGCCATCGAACCGACGAAGGCAGCCATCGACACG
>CAUSGP010000220.1:0-3847 GCA_963531075.1 uncultured Actinomycetaceae bacterium
GTACCCCCAGCGGGATTTGAACCCGCGTTACCGCCGTGAGAGGGCGGCGTCCTAGGCCACTAGACGATAGGGGCGCGAACGAACTAATCGCAGAAGATCATCGCTCCGCTGGGGTACCAGGACTCGAACCTAGAATGGATGAACCAGAATCACCTGTGTTGCCAATTACACCATACCCCAGTATTTGCGCCAGCTTTCGCTGACGACAGATAACAAGATTACCGGATTGAGCGCCGTTGGGCAAAGTCCGGCGTCGTGCATCGCGTCACTGAGCATAGACCATCAAGACGGCACAGCGACCGACGTCTGCACAAAGCCGGCACGCGCGCTACGGCACCGGAGATTTCTTCGACTCGCGGAAGATCTAGGCTCCGACTGACCCTTCAGGAAACGCGAGGCCGATTGAGCCAAAGAATCGATCCGGGCGTCCAACCGGTCATCATAGTCAGGGGCATGCTTTGCGCATCGCGGCCCCGAGAGTCCCCCGTCGCTTCATTTTCCTTGTTGCGAACCGTCTCGGAGCCCTTCAAGGTCGCAAAGTCCCCAAGATCCGCCGAATCATCCAAAGCGGGGTGTCCCTCCAAGGCCGTGGAATCCGCAACGGCCGTGGAGCCCTCGAGGTTCAAAACGTCCTTAAGGGCAAGGGGCGCAAAGGCGGATCTGAGCGCACCGGCCACAGAAACGTAGACGCCGTCGATCTCCCGCCGCGCGGCCTGCCAATCAACCGTGTACATTTGTCCTTCGGCGTCGCCCTGCCATTCTGTCTTCACATCCGGGGTCAACCGCGCGGGAAACCGCGCTACGAGCCGCATCCAGTCTCCGGGCGCGTGAATCGATGCTATCCGGGAACCCTCGCCCACTGCGAGAAGCCCGCGGTCCAATCGGGCGACGTCGCAGTCTCCGGCGTCGTCCCCAAACCACTGTTCCGTGCACGTGTGCCCGTCGACGACACTGCTCTCCCACATCTCCTGGTCGAATCGACTTGCGGAAAGGTCTCGGTAGCTGTGAAGGACCGGCCACTCCGTCTCGGAGGAGGGAAACCATGCGGCCCCATAGATCGTCGGCGCCCGCGAACTCCATTCTGCAGCGTCGCTCGTTGCCGCTAGACCCGCCGAGTCTGCAGGGACTCCTCCGGGCCGTTCGACGCGGACGGTCGACGAGGCTGGAACCTCCCCATGCCAGGTGTAGGAGGCAGGGTCGAAATTTTCGCTCCACCATTCGAGGCCCGGCAGGCCGATCAAACACTCGGCGATCCGGTCGAGCTGGGCGCGCAGGCTTTCGCCACACAGGTCGTCGATCGGGATCTCTTCTTCGTACGAGCCGAAGGCGTAGCCCACCGTCGCGTCAGACAAAGCCATTTCGACGATTCGCGGAAGTTCTATTTCGTCGCCTACCTCGAGCGCGCGCTCACACCAGGCGACGACGCCCGCGACGTAGCGTTCAACGAACTCTCGCCTATCGGATGTTGGGCGGCCGCGGTCTTCGGGAGAGCTGCCGAGATTGGGACGGCCTTCCAAAGGGCCGCTACCTTCCGGAGGGCCGCTGCCTTCGTGAAGCTCCCCGCCGTCATGTTTGTCGCCGCTGGCCACAGCCATGCCGCGGGGAACGACGTTTCCTTTCGTGCAAGCAATAACCCATGAACTCGGCACAGCCGCGCCGCGGGGAACGACGTCGCCGAGCAGCTTCAAATCGTCGGAGGCAGGGCCCCGCGTTCCGGCGCGCAACTTCAAAAACCGTGGCAGTTTGCGTCGAAACAGGCGGCTTTTCGGCCCTTGAAAAACGAGGCGCATTTGCGAGGGCAATTCCTTGAAATACACGGGCGAAACCGCGGGAAGGCCCTGCGTCCAATCCGCAAGGCCTCCTTCCGAAAAATTAGCTTCGTTCTGCAGCGCGGACGCAAGCTCACGGACCAAGACGCGCTGCATGATGCCGCGGCGAACCGCGTACTTGCAGGCGCGGGGAGGCTGAGGATCTTCGGGCGGTTTACGAAACCACTCCCGCGGCCCGCGAATCCAGAAAATGCGCCGTCCCAGTCTCATAAAGCCAGGCTACAGGTGCACGCCCGGCGCGGCCAGAGGAACTCTTGCCGAGGCCGCCCCTCGGGCCCCGGTCACTCGCCTATCGTGTGCGGCTCGATATCCCCGCCGAAGCCGCTCCCACGCGCGGGACTCGGCGACACTACCGCTGGCCGTCTCTGAGGTCAGAGCGAGTTTTCCGCAAACGTGGGCTACAGGCGCGCCAGGAGCCGCTCGATTCTCGCAAGCACCTCGTCTTTGCCGAGAATGGCCATGGACTCGACTACCGGAATCGAGACATTCGTTCCCGTCATCGCAACGAAAAGTGGACCGTAGGCTAACCGCGGCTTAATGCCCAGGCCCTCGACGAGTTTGGCGTCAAGGCCTTCTTTGAGAGCCCCCGCTTCGAGCGATTCCATCGAGCGCACCGCCTCAGCCGCCCCCGCGAGAGCCGCAGGCGCCGAATCCTTGAGTTTGGCTACAGCCTTCTCGTTGTATTCGACATCCTCGGCGCCGACGAAGAGGAAGCGCAGCAGAGCGGGCGCCTCGCCGAGAAGCTGCATTCGGGTTTGGGCCAGGGGTGCGGCGGCGTCGAGAATCCTGCGTTCGGCGTCGGTCAGCCCCTCGTACCCGTCAGAGCTCACAATCCCTTCGCGCGCGAGGAAGGGGACCAGGCGCGAGGTGTAATCGGCGACGTCGAGCCGGCGAATGTGTTCGGCGTTGATGGCCGTGCACTTTTTCTCGTCGAACCTGGCGGGATTGGGGTTGACGGCGTCTATCTCAAAAGCGGCGACCATCTCGTCCTTCGTGAACACGTCGTTGTCCGGGCTGATGGCCCACCCCAGGAGGGCGAGATAATTGAGTAAGCCTTCAGGAATAATGCCGCGCTCGCGGTGAAGTAGAAGGTTGGATTGCGGATCGCGCTTGGATAGCTTCTTGTTCCCTTCCCCCATGACGTAGGGCAGATGGCCGAACCGCGGAGTGAACTTCGCGACGCCGAGCTCCTCGAGCGCGCGATAGAGCACAATCTGGCGCGGCGTAGAGGAAAGAAGGTCCTCTCCACGTAGCACGTCGGTGATCTCCATCATGGCGTCGTCGACCGGATTCGTCAGTGTGTAGAGAGGGTCGCCGTTGGCGCGAACAATGACGTAGTCGGGAACCGATCCAGCCTTGAACGTGATCTCTCCGCGCACGAGGTCGGTGAAGGCGACGTCGGCGTCAGGCATGCGCATGCGAATGACCGGCTTGCGGCCCTCAGCCCTGAAAGCCTCCTTCTGCTCCTCGGTCAGGTCGCGGTCGAAGCCGTCGTAGCCGAGTTTTGGGTCGCGCCCGGCGGCGCGATGGCGCTGCTCAACCTCCTCCGGCGTCGAAAAGGACTCGTACGCGTACCCACCTGCCAGGAGCTTCGCGGCGACGTCGCGGTAGATCTCTCCACGTTCCGATTGACGGTAAGGCCCGTGGGGTCCGCCGACGCCGACGCCCTCGTCCCATTCGAGCCCCATCCACGTCAGCGAATCGACGATCGCGTCGAAGGACTCCTCGGAATCGCGCGCGGCGTCGGTGTCTTCGATACGAAAGACGAAAGTGCCGCCTACGTGGCGCGCATAGGCGTAGTTGAAAAGGCACGTACGCACCATTCCCACGTGGGGCGTGCCGGTTGGCGAAGGGCAGAATCGAACGCGGATGTCAGAGCCCGCAGCATTTGTGATAGCCATGATGCAACAAGGGTAACGCTTGGCGACAGCTCCGGGCCGGCCGGAATCGCTGCGCACCGAGTGAACTCCGGCACCGCCAAGCGTATGCTGGTTGTCATGTCACAGTTCGACGATGTC
>CAUSGP010000221.1:0-3844 GCA_963531075.1 uncultured Actinomycetaceae bacterium
TGGTGGATTTCAACGTCGAGGTTCCCGCAGGCGGACATGTTGTCCTCGTGGGACCGTCCGGTTCGGGTCAGACGACGGCGATGTCCCTTCTGCTGCGATATGACGATCCCGCCGCCGGCGACGTGCTCGTGGGGCAAACCCCTATTCGCCAGTGCACACTCGAGTCTTTGCGGCGTCACGTGGTTGCCGTATCGCAAAAGAATCAACTCTTGGATTCGAGCATCCTTGAGAATGTGACGTTGGGAGCACCTGAGGCCAATGTGGAGGACGTATGGGACGCTCTGGAAACGGCGTGCTTAGCGGATGAGATCCGAGAGATGCCCGAAATGTTGGAAACAGGCGTTGGCAGGGCAGGCCGCGAGCTGTCGGGCGGCCAAGCCCAGCGTCTATGCCTGGCCAGAGCTTTGCTCATGCGCCCGAAAGTCCTCATACTCGACGAATTCACGGCCAATCTCAACGTCGAACTGCAGTCGCGCGTGCGCGCGAATCTGCGGGATCTGCCATGCACAATCCTCGAGATCACACACCGTCTCGACACCGTGACGGAAGCTGACCGCGTTGTGCTCCTTGATCGTGGGCGCACGCTCGCATCGGGGCCTCTCGCGGAGATCGAAACCCACGGATCTCTCGCCGACTTTTTCACAAGGGGCCTCTGAGGGGTTTCCCGATCCCGGCCTGAGATAGTAAGGTAAGCAAAGCCTAACCAAATTTGAGGAGGTTTTCTATGCTCAGCGCCTTTGTCATTGCCCTGAGGGAGGGCGTTGAGGCGTCGCTTATCGTCGGCATTCTTGTGGCCTACCTTGTAAAGGCGGGGCGCAAGGACGTTCTCAAAAACATGTGGATCGGCGTCGCGATCGCGGTGATCGTCCCCGCGGCGCTGGGAGCCATCATGACGTGGGGGCCGTCCACGTTGACCTTCAATGCACAAGAGTTCATTGGCGGGACGCTCTCGCTCATCGCCGTCGGTTTTGTGACCTGGATGATCTTTTGGATGGGAAAGAACGCGCGCTCTCTCTCCAAAGAACTTCGCGAGGCCGCTGAAAGCGCATTGGAATCAGGGTCTGCCATGGGCATCGCCTGGCTGGCCATTTTGGCGGTGGGAAGGGAAGGCCTGGAAACCGCCCTGTTCATATGGCCCACTGTCAAGTCCGGCGTGGATAACGGAAATGGCGCCATGCCGATCATGGGTCTGATCCTGGGGCTAGCTGCCGCCGTCGTCATCGGATACCTGGTCTACAAAGGCTCGGTTCGCATTAACCTCAGGTCCTTCTTCACGGTGACCGGTTATCTTCTCATTGTCGTCGCCGCGGGAATCGCCGCTTACGGGCTCAAGGACCTCCAGGAATCTGGCGTCATTCCGGGGCATGGGCACACCATTTACAATTTCACCTCGGTGATCGCGGACCACGCGTCGTCGTGGTGGTTCACGCTTCTCGATGCTTTCTTCCAACTGCAGGTTCTTATGGGTCCCACGCTCCTGCAATTCCTCGGTTGGGCTATTTACCTCGTCGTGTGTCTGTCGCTGTTTACAAGGCAGATACGGGGAAAAACTTCCGTTTCACATCAGGTAAGGAATAACCATGCGTAAGTTGCTATCTTCGGTTGCCGCGGCGGCCGTTCTTCTGACCGGTTGCGTGTCGAACGACAACGCTTCCGGCAAGGGCGGCTCGGGCTCCCAAAAGCTCGACGTGAAAATCGGGGACGACAAGTGCGATGTTTCGGCGGCGAAAACCGAATCCGGCCGAGTCGTCTTCACGCTCAAAAACGAGGGCACCGTCAAGAACGAATTTGAGATTCTTGCGCCCGACAAGCTGCGGATCGTCGGCGAACGCGAGAACCTGGCCCCCGGCACCACTGTGAGCTATACGGTGGTGCTTGAACCCGGCGAATACTACACGGCCTGTAAGAAGAACATGGTCGGTTCCCTCGTCGGCGCGAAGAAGTTCACCGTCAGTGACTCGGGGAAGAAAGTTGAGGCCAGCGGAGACGAGAAGAAGCAGCAAGACCAAGCCGTCTCCAATTACAACGCCTACATTCGCGATCAGGCCGGCCAGCTTCTGGAAAAGACGAAGGCCTTCGTCGACGCGTACAAGTCCGGTGACGCCGACAAGGCTCGCTCCCTTTACGCCGCGACCCGCCAACACTACGAGAGGATCGAGCCCACAGCGGAGAAATTCGGCAAGCTCGATCCGGCTCTCGACGAACGTGAGGTCGATTGGCAGAAGACGGACGATAAAGACAGCCGTCCGTGGACCGGCTGGCACTACATCGAAAAGGATCTGTGGCGTCCGCAGGGCTTCGAGGGCCTGAACGACGAGCAGCGGGCGAAGGCTTCGCAGGACCTCGTCAAGAACACTCAAAAGCTGTACGACTTGGTTTACGCCAAGAAGTTCTCCGTCAACCTTGACGATATCTCCAACGGCGCCATCGGTCTGCTCGAAGAGGTTGCCAGCACGAAGATCACGGGCGAGGAGGAAGCCTTCTCACACACCGATCTGTGGGACTTCCAGGCTAATGTCGAAGGCGCCAAGGTCGCTTTCGGCAACGTGCAAGACATAGCCCAGAAGAAAGACCCTGCGCTGGCCAAGGAGATTTCCAAGCGCTTCGACGAACTGCAGAAAGTGCTCGACAAGTACAAGGAAGGCGACGGTTACATCTACTACGACAAGTTGGATGAAGCCCAGCGCAAGGAACTCGCGGACTCCGTCAACGCGTTGCGCAAGCCTCTGGCTAAGTTGACCGAGGCAATTCTCAAGGATGCGGGAGGCTCGAAGTAATGAGTTCGGAGAACTCGGAGTCGACTTCCAAGGTTGAGGAAGAGGCGCCTCGAGGAGTGACGCGTCGCGCGATGCTCCTCGGGGGCGGCCTCGCCGCTCTCGGGGTCGGCGCCGGGGCGGCTGTCGGGTACCCGATGGGCCATTCCAGCGGCATCGACGAGGGAGAAGCCAAAGCCAACGTCGATGCCGTGCGTTACCCGTTTCGCGGCAAGCACCAAAGTGGCATCGTCACTCCACAGCAGCAGCAAATGCACACAGCGGCCTACGATGTCACCACGAAATCGCGCGAGGATCTCATCTCGCTTCTTAAGGATTGGACGCTGGCCGCGGAGAAGCTCATGGCCGGCAGCCTCGTCAATCCGATGAAGACGTTCAAAGAAGTCCCGCCCGATGACACGGGTGAGACCATGAACCTCGGGCCGTCGGGATTAACGATCACCTTCGGTTTCGGATCGACGCTGTTTACGACGGCCGACGGCGTGGACCGATTCGGTATCGCGAGTAGGAAACCGAAGCTCCTTCTCCCTGAGATTCCCCGAATGTCGGCAGAAAAGCTCGATCCTGCCAGATGCGGGGGAGACCTTGTGGTTCAAGCCTGTGCCGAGGACCCGATGGTCGCCATGCACGCCATTCACAATCTTTCACGCATAGCTTTCGGCAGGGCATCCGTTCGATGGAGCCAGCTCGGGTACGGACGCACGTCTTCGACGTCGAAGTCCCAGGCTACCCCGCGCAATCTTTTCGGTTTCAAAGACGGCACGAACAACATCAAATCCGACGAGACCGACTATCTCTCGCAGAGCCTGTGGATTCGGAAGGACGATCCCAACGGAGACATCTGGGCTGGCGGCACTTATATGGCATGCCGCAAGATCAAGATGATGATGGAGGTGTGGGACGATCTGGTCCTTTCGGAGCAGGAAAACATCATCGGCCGCGACAAGGTCGAGGGCGCACCTCTTTCGGGAGGCAAAGAGTTCACCGCCCCGAACTTCAAGAAGAAGGACGACAAGGGCGAAACAGTCATCGACAAAGAGTCGCATATGGCCCTCATGCACCCCGAACAC
>CAUSGP010000222.1:0-3838 GCA_963531075.1 uncultured Actinomycetaceae bacterium
GGAGAAACGTGGTCGGTATCGGCTGCTCTTACAGGGGATGTTTGACTGGAACCATCGGCCTGCTCTGGGGTGGCGAAACTGGAGTCGATCCCCCCGGACGGGGGCGCGGGACGAGAATCCGTCGCTCCGGATGAAGAAGACTCTTTGGGGCCGACTGCTCCGGCTGGGCCATTTGGGGCATCCGTTTCAGGCGCTGTCGCTGTATCAGGCGCTGGCGGAAGGTTCGCCGTTTCCGATGTTGTCTCTTCTGGGCTGGTCACAAATGAAGTCTAACTATTGAACGTACGGTTGCGTCACTTATAGTGAGGCTTGTGTGAATTTTCCATTTGATTCGCGGCCTATCGATGCTGTCGAGATCGCGATGCGCCTACTGATTGGGATGGCGCTAGCGTTCGATCCAAATGATGCATGCGCTTGTTCAGGATAACGCTTGCGTCTAATTACCGATATATGCATCTGATCGTTGACGCGTGCGTTTGATTGCCGATATATGTGTCCGATTCCTGATGCATACGCTTGATCCGAATCTGGGAGGGAAAAGAGAACTGTCGGGGTTGGAACTTGGTTCCAACCCCGACAGTCAGGGGTAGATAGATGAAAGATCAGTATGCCCGACGGCGACGTGCCACGAGGAGGCCACCGGTTCCAGCCGCTGCGACGGCAATGGCTGCGAGCCTCGAAACGGAAGCGCCCGTCTTAGGGAGCTGAGCATTGGAGGTGGTGGTCTTCTGAGCGGAGCCGCCAGCTTGGCCGGAGCCGCCCGCCGAGCCGGCATGCGGCGTAGGAACGACGGGAACCGAACTAGGATCCTGCGTCGAGGAGGTGGAGCCGCTGTTCCCGCCGTTTGCCGCACCCGTATCGCTTCCCGCCGTTCCGGTGTTCAGGCCGGGAATTTTGGCTCCGCCGTTATTGGCGGGCGGTGTGGTGGTGCCAGGCGTCGGCGCCGGGATGAGATCGCCGCCACTGTTCGGCCGGGTTTCCGATGGGTCCTGAGAAGACTGCGTAGGATCTGTGGCTGAAGGCGAGTTCGAGGGAGTATTGCCCGAAGGGCTGGCGGATGGTGTTTGCGAAGGACTCTCGGTGTTTCCGTTAGGACTCTCAGTGTCTGTGTTTCCGCCTTTGTCGTCCTTGTCCTTGGATTCTTCGGTCGTATCTGCCTGGCCTGTGCGACCTTCGGCAATGTCATTGTTCTGCTGTTGGTTTGCCCGGTTTGCGTTCTCGGCAACCTTTAGAGCCCCCGCAAGTACTTGGCCGCCGGCTGCGGCGTCTTCGGAGTTTGCGGGAGATGACTGGGTGTCGGAAGGCGCGTCATTCCCGGCGAAGCTCGGCGCAGCCATACCGGCCACGCTAGCTCCCGAGATGGCGAGAGTGGCAATGATGTGGCGGGGGAATACCCGCTTTGAGCGCGATTGTGTCACGAGCTTTCCTTTGTCTCGTCGCTTCGTTCAGGATCTCGCATGGGTGAGAGGCCGCCAGCTGCCTGACGGTCCATACCTGACGGAACGATAACGATTCTTTTCTCTCACGATAACACCTGAAATAGGGAGAAGAACAGGGGTGGGACGGGTACTTCTACCACTCAAGTGCCTTGCCCCTGACGTTGGGTCGGCAGAACGGCGATTTTACGCCATAAACTCGGTGCCTTTCGGTTTGCGTGACATATGTGACCCCCTGAAGCGTGTGGCCGAAATGGAAAGAGATCATTCGGAAAGCCGCGGTATGCGGTGAGGCCGCTTTCGCAGGGATTTCGTCTTTCTACGGGCTTTTGCCCTCTCCAGCACTGCCATGTAAGCACGGAAAATCGTACTCCTTGTGTGGCCTTCCTAACTAATGCGTTGGATTTGGCGCTAGCCCGGCTAGATAACCCCTCGTTTGGTGATCATCCGCAGCGCAAGCCATCCGAGCGGCACCCTGCCCCAGAAGGTGAGCAGACGATAGAGAACGGCCGTTGAGACGGCGATCGATGTCGGGACGCCGGCGACTGTCAGGCCGGTTGTCAACGCCGTTTCGACGGGGCCGATGCCTCCAGGTGAAGGTACGACGGAGCCCAAGGAATTCGAAAGAAGGTAGGCGAAGGCCAGGGTGACGATCGGCAGCGAATGTCCGAAGGCCGCGAGGGACCCCCCGAAGCAGGCGACAAAGGCGATCGTTTGAACCGTGGATCCGGCGAATCCATAGGCGATACGGCTGGGGTGGGTCGCTAGCCACACAAGCCGCGGCCACACCTGGTCGATCGTCGGTCGGATCTTCTTTGCCACCCACCTGCGCAGGGGCTTGACGAGGAAAAGTACGGCGATGGCCAGAGTGCCCACGATGATCGCGACGATGACGGCCCCTGAGGGCATCGAGAGGGAACCAATCTTGCCTGTGGCAAGGCTGATTCCGATGAGCAGGATGATTGTGGTGACGAACTGTGCCAGTTGCACGAGGGTGACGGTCGCCAAAGCTATGGGCGTGGCCACTTTCCGTTTCTGGAGGAACCGAAGATTGAGAGCGGCGGGGCCGATGCCGGCCGGTGCGACGAGGGTGACGAGCGAGGCGGCCACCTGCACCATGACCGTGTTTCTGAAATTCAAATGTTCGGAGGTGTAGGCACGCAGCGTGATGGCCGCTCCGATGTAGGTGAACAGGCCCGCGACGAAGGCGAAGAGCATCCACAAGGGATTGGCATTGGCGAGGGTGGTGCGCACTTCGCTGAAGTTGACGGAAGCCAGAAGGATGTAGACGGCTGCGAGTCCCAGAGAGACCGTGACCACCGTTTTGATTGAAAATCTGTAAAGTTGAGTGGGGCTCACCTCCGCGACCTCAGGCACCTGCTCGGTCAGGCGATCCCGCAAAGACTCCAGCTGCTTCTTCTCGGTGAACTTCGCCATCGTTTCGGCAGGAATGACGGCCTTCTGCAGGATTGGGGCGAGCGAGACGATCTGGTCACGCGGCAGACATCTGCTGGCGGAAGCGATGGCTCGTTCGACGCCGACCGTGCCGGCCATCATGGCCATCGCCTGGGCCATATCGATGCGCCTTTCCATTTCGGAAGCCGCAAGATGTCCGTTTTCCCAGTGCAATAGTTGGGCGCGGCCGCCCCGTAGCGCGGTGGTGCCCGCGTGGACATCGCCGTGGGAAAACCCCTTTCGGTGAGCTACCTGGAGAATATCCCATACGTCGTCAAGCGCTTCGTCGGGAATGGCGTCGGGGGCGACGTCGCTGAGAGCCACGGAGCCGTCGATCTCGAGGATGACCACCTTGGAGCTGTCGGATCCCGCGACCGCGAGGTTGCGATCGGGTGCCAGCCCCGCCGAGGCACTGGCCAGTTCCATGAGGGCGAAGCGATCCATCGCGCCGTCGATGGTCTTTTCGGAATGACGCGCGGTCGTCGTCAACACGAGGCGCTGCCAAGACGCTTGGATCACTCCGACGATCTGCTGATCGGCGTCGAAGAAAGAGGCGTGATAAGGGTTTCCCGAGGTGTCGACCACGATGTAATTGCGTGAAGCCTCCTCGCCCAACGGCGGATGGTAGCTGGTCACGAGCTCATCTCGCAGGGCACGGGGATCGACGTCGTCGGCGGGCTTGAGCTGCTGCGATGTTCCCTTCGAAGAATCCGCGGCCGAAGCCGGGTCCGCATTCGCCCTCTCGACCCGCGTGGTGAAGTCTTGGGAAGCGGAACTCCCGATCGACTCTGATGTGTGCGATTGTGCGCCTTCTTTGGGCTCGGGGGGCACTCCCTCGAAGCTCTCGCCGGCCTTTTGCAAAATGAGATGGATTTGTTCGATCCCGTAACGGGCGACGTGGCCGAGGGCGCCATATGTCGGCGCGAGCAATGCTTTGATTGGGACGT
>CAUSGP010000223.1:0-3834 GCA_963531075.1 uncultured Actinomycetaceae bacterium
CGGTACGGGAGCGCGTATTTCCGAGGCGGTCGGGCTCAGCGTGGACGACGTCGATCTGACGGGGTCATCCGTGAGGCTGTTCGGCAAAGGGCGCAAGGAACGCGTCGTGCCGCTCGGCGGATACGCCGTGGAAGCCATTGACGCATACCTTGTGCGCTCCAGACCAGCCTTGGCCAGCCGCGGCCCCGGAACTCCGTCACTCTTCCTCAATACGCGCGGAAAGCCGCTGTCACGCCAAAGCGCCTGGGCGATCATTCAAGATGCAGCCGAGCGTGCCGAATTGAGCTCGCACGTCAGCCCCCATACGTTAAGACACTCATTCGCCACCCACCTTCTCCAAGGGGGAGCAGACATTCGAGTCGTGCAAGAACTGCTGGGCCATTCATCGCTATCGACAACGCAGATATACACGATGGTCAGTCGCGACACGGTACGTGAAGTTTACGCGTTAGCTCACCCAAGGGCCCTCTCTTAGGTAGGCTAATATCGTGACCCAACGAGATGCGCTATTGCCAACGTCCTCCGGCCAAGGTTTTCCCGATCCGGCTCCACTGGCATCCCACGGTCCGGCTCGCATCGTAGCGATGTCGAACCAGAAGGGCGGGGTAGGAAAAACCACAACCACGATCAGCTTGGCCGCCGCTCTCGCCGGCTACGGGCGCAAGGTTCTCATCATTGACTTCGATCCTCAGGGCGCCGCCAGCGCGGGATTGGGGGTCAATGCCCGGGCTCTCGACCGCACGATCTACAACGAGCTCATTGCTGCAAAACCCAATATTCGCGAGATCATAGTGGAGACCGGAGTCGAGAATCTGGACATCGCCCCAGCCAATATCGACCTTTCCGCAGCAGAGATCGTCCTCATCAACGAAGTCGCGCGAGAGCAGGCCCTCACGCGCGTGCTCAGGCCGGTGCTCGACGATTACGATCTCATCATCATCGATTGTCAGCCGTCCCTCGGCCTTCTGACCGTCAACGCCCTGACCGCGGCCCACGGGGTCATTATCCCCTTGGAGGCGGAGTATTTCGCCATGCGCGGGGTCGCGCTCCTCATTGAGCAGATCGAGAGGGTCCAGGACCGCCTCAATCCCCGTTTGGAACTCGACGGCGTTTTGTTGACCATGGTCGACACGCGCACTCTCCACTCCCGTGAGGTCGTCAAATCGGTGCGCGAAGGATTCGGCGAAAGCGTTTTCACCACCTACATTTCCCGCACGGTCAAGTTTCCTGACGCGTCGATCGCAGCCGTGCCGATAACGGAATATGCGCCGTCCCATCCGGGCGCCGTGGCCTATAGGCAGCTTGCGAGGGAACTCATCGCTCGAGGCCAGTGCGCTTAGCCGAGGCGGTCGCCGCCCCCGATACGGCCGACGGCGGGGCGGACGACGAGTTCGCCGTCGAACTTGATGTCTTTTCAGGTCCTTTTTCCGTTTTGCTCTCGCTCATCGCGCGCAAACGCCTCGACATCACCGAGGTTGCCCTTGCCGAGGTCACCGACGAATTCATAGCCTTCGTCCATTCGCGGCCGGAGCTCGAACTTTCTCAGGTTTCCGAATTCCTCGTTGTCGCCGCTACCCTCCTGGACATGAAGGCCGCCCGCCTTCTGCCGCGCGACAGTGACGACGAAGAAGACCTGGAGCTGCTCGAACAGCGGGATCTTCTCTTCGCCAAACTCCTGCAGTATCGAGCGTTCAAAGACATCGCAAGGGACATCGCCGCGGCGCTGGCCGAACAGGCGCTTTACGCTCCCCGAAACGTTCCCATGGAAGAGACTTACGCGCAGGCCGTTCCCGAAGTGACAATGTCCATCACGCTGGCAGATTTCGCCGCGCTGGCAGCCGCCGCCTTCACGCGCGAGCACTCGGCGCCCGAAGTCTCCGTTGAGCATCTGCACGCTCCGCTCGTCCCCGTGGCCTCGCAGGTGGAGTACATTCAGGCACGTTTGACGTCGGGCGACAAAGTGACCTTCACGGCTCTGTGCGCCGACGCTCCCGACATGCCCACCGTCGTCTCCCGTTTCCTCGCGATACTCGAACTGTTGCGGACGGGCCGGATCGACATCGAACAATCTGAAGCCCTCGGATCGCTCGTCATCGTGAGGATCGATGCCTCTGACGAAGAGTCTTCGCAAGCTCCGGTCGAGGATGCGCATGTTTCAAGCGAAGAAGCTTGTGCCTGGGGCAGGGGCCCGCAAGCAGATGAAAAGGCCGACCAAAGCACAACGATCGACGCGCGGATCGGGGCCTTACAAGGCGCGCCGATCCGCAAAGGTCGCGACGGGTTGAGAAGAGAACAAGAAGGATCGAGGGGAAAAGCGGATCGAAAAATGCGCGGGCGGAGAAGAGCACGTGAGCGTTGAAGGCACAGTGAAGAGGGAAGCGGGCGAGGCGAAGAAAGGCACAGACGACGAGATGCTCGGTGCGCTCGAAGCGCTTCTGCTCGTGGCGAGCGAGCCGGTTCCGCTGGCGTCCTTGGCCGAGGCGATCGGCGTGAGCGAGGCCGAAACCGAGGGGATGCTTCGCGCCATCGCCGCCGACTACCGGGGCGAGAACGATTCGCGCAGGCGGGGTTTCTGTTTGAGAGAAGCAGGCGGCGGCTGGCGCCTTTACACGAATCCGCGCTTTGCCGACATCGTCGCCGCGCACGTCGTTTCCGAGAATTCGGGAAGGCTTTCCGCCGCGGCATTGGAGACCCTGGCCGTCATCGCCTACAAGCAACCGGTCACCCGCGCGCAGATAGCCGCCATCAGAGGTGTTAGTGTTGACTCGGTCGTCCGCACGCTCATCACGCGCGGACTGGTGGCCGAGTCAGGAGCCACCGCCGCTTCGGGGGCCACACTTTACGCTACGACCGAGTACTTCCTCGAGGTCATGGGAATGAACTCTTTGGACGAGTTGGCGCCTTTGGCGCCCTATCTACCCGAGGCGTACGACCTACAGGAAGAGGACATGCGATGACAGATCCACACGTTCCCACGGGGGAAAGGCTGCAAAAGGTCTTGGCTAAGGCTGGGGTGGGGAGCCGCCGCGCCTGCGAGGCGCTCATCGCCCAAGGGCGCGTGAGCGTCGACGGGAATGTCGTGCGAGAGCTCGGCACACGCGTCGACCCGCTAGCCTGCGTCATCCACGTTGACGGCACGCGTGTTCAGACCGATTTCTCCCTCGTAACCCTCGCTCTGTACAAGCCGCCGGGGGTCGTTTCCACGATGTACGACGACCTGGGGCGTCCGGCCCTCGCCCAGTATGTGGAGGACAGGCGGGAACGGCTATATCACGTCGGACGCCTCGACCAGGACACCGAGGGGCTCATTTTGCTCTCGAACGACGGCGAATTGACCCATCGTCTCACCCACCCGAAGTACGAGGTTCCCAAAACTTACATCGCCCGAGTCGAGGGCACCGTTACCCGCGGGCTGGCGCGGGTCCTCCAGCGCGGAATCACCCTGGAAGACGGCCCTGCGCATGTCGACCGGTTCGTCTTGCGCGAATCGGCGCCGCGCAATTCCATTGTGGAAGTCACCCTGCACTCGGGCCGCAACCGGATCGTCCGCCGAATCATGGACGAAGTGGGGCACCCGGTCTTGGAGCTCGTACGCACGAAGTTCGGAACCATCGACGTCGGCCATCTCAAACCCGGCAAGACGCGAACAGTCGGAGGAAGCGAGCTGGGCGCGCTCATGAAACTGGTCGATCTGTGAACCCCGTCCGAATCATCGGCTCTGGCCTGCTCGGGGCATCGCTTGGCTTGCGTTTGCGCCAGCTGGGGATCGACGTGCAATTGGAAGACACGTCTCCGGCCGCTCTGGCTCTGGCTAGAGATCTCGGAGCCGGGCGG
>CAUSGP010000224.1:0-3828 GCA_963531075.1 uncultured Actinomycetaceae bacterium
GAATCTGCCCCTCGGAACGGGCGGTGAAGAGCCATTGCACCCCGCCGGGCGCTATGCGCGACACCTGTTCGGTCAGATCTTCGCGATGGTTGACCGTGTATTCGGCCCCGAGTTCGCGAGCCCAGCGTGCACGCTCGGGGTCAGAGGCGGTGGCGATAACAGTGACCTTCGGAAGCAGCTCCTCAGCGAGCTGCAGCATGATTGAGCCAACCCCTCCCGTAGCGCCAACGACCAGCAGCACGCCCTCCGATTCGGATGTCAGCTCGAGCCTGTCGAAGAGGGATTCCCAAGCTGTGATTGCGGTCAGCGGCAATGATGCCGCATCGGCGAAGGAAAGGCTTGCCGGCATCTTTCCAACAATCCGTTCGTCAACCGCGTGCAAGCGTCGATTCGTTCCCGGACGGTCGATGCTTCCGGCGTAAAACACCCGGTCACCGGAAGAGAACAGCGTAACCTCGTCCCCGGCCCTCACCACTGTTCCGGCCGCGTCGAAACCAAGCACGCGAAAACCATCGACGGCACCGGGTCCGGTAGCCGGTGCGTTCGCACGAAGCTTGACGTCCACGGGATTAACCGAAACAGCCTCAACTTGCACCAAGAGATCGTGCGAACCTAGCTCGGGTAATGGAAGATCACAAGAAATAAGGGATTTTGGCGCATCGACGGGTAAATTCTCCCGGTATCCGATCGCCGACGTCGCACTTTTCTCACCTATATCGTGCCGGCCATTCTGGCCCAGGTCATAACTCGCAGTATCCATGGCCCAATTGTTTGACATCGCCCATAGTTACCGTCAAGGGCATAGACTTTCCATTAGAAAGTGTCAATCATTCAGATACCATGACTTCATGGAATCTCGCTCACTGGAACCCCGTACAAACGACGCTCGCCCGGGCGACGAGCCCCATTCGGTCAACGGGCCTAACTTGCGCAACGAGTCCCACAAAGGCCGCGATTCACATTCGAGAAACGACGTCTATTCGGCAATGTGTCCGTGTCGAGACATGCTCAACCTGTTGGCGAACAAATGGAGTGCTCTCGCAATTGGCGCCCTGGAGGAAGGCCCACGGCGATTCGGGCAGCTCGCCAAACGCCTTGCCGGCGTGAGCCCAAAGGTTCTCTCGCACACGCTCAAACGCCTTGAATCCCACGGCCTTCTCACACGAACCGTCTATCCTGAAATCCCACCCCGCGTCGAATACGAACTGAGCGGGCTCGGCCATAGCGCCGCGGTTCCCCTCAGGCATCTGAGGCAATGGGTGGAGCAGAACACACAATCCAATGCTCGCGAAACCTCAGGGTGAGTCCACCCCGCCCCGAACATCGCCGGGCCACCACCTGCGATTCGAGCTATCACCTGCGATTCAGCGAGTGGGGCAAATTCCTGGGCCCCGAGTTTCGCCCCGCCCCCTGCGGGTTAACGAGTATGGATGCCACGAATAACTACGGCGGATATCACGGCTAGTGCCGCGGACGCTCCGCCAAGCCACGCGAAGCTGCCCGTCGCAGTAAGGATCACGGCCCCCACGGAGGAAGCCACGGACTGCGCCAAGTACTGTGCGGCACTGTTGAGAGCCAATGCGGTTCCTTGCAACTGCGGATTGAGGGTGGCGGCGAGAGTCATGAACGCGGGTTGCGCCCCGGTAACGCCGATACTCCACAGCATCTGACCGAGCACAGTCACGGCCGCGGGTCCCGGCGAAAAGACGACCATCGTCACGCCAATGGCAGCCGCACCTCCCGCCACCGCCATGTAGAAGGCGGCGTGCCATCGCGCGAGCAGACGCCCACCCATGATTGCACTAAAGATTCCTGCCGCCCCCGCGGCGAGCGTCACCCAGGACATTTCTGCCGCTCCGAAGCCGTAGCGGTTCTTGTAGAACGCCCCGATGGACGTGTACATCACGGCAAATCCGGTGTGCCACAAGCCGGTACTGAGCAACACCAAAAGCAGCCCACGATGGGTCAACGCCATCTTGAGCATTCCTGCGACGGCGGCTGACGCCCGGCCAGTACCGCCGTGCGAACCGTTGCCCGCCGGGGATTCGCCAGCCGTCGCAGAGGCATCGGCCTTTCGCTCTTCGACGCCGGAAAATACACGGGCAGCGGGAAGCACGGCGAAGAAACCGGGAATGGATATGAGAAGGAACGTCCACTGCCAGCCGACGGCCGAGGCGAGCAGCGAGCCGAGCGGAACTCCGATGACGGTGGCCGACAGCAGCATGCCGGTGACAATCCCGACATTCGCCCCGCGCCTGTGCGGCGTCGAACGGCTGACAACCTCGCCGAAAACCACCGGCATGACCATTCCCGCGCCAAGCCCGGCAAGAGCACGAAAAGCAAGACCCATCGCAAGATTCGATGCGACGAAGGTCAAGGCCGTGCCCGCCGAGAAAACGAGCAATCCCGCCATTGCCACCGGGCGGCGGCCCCTGTAGTCCGCCATCGCTCCGAAGAAGGGGCTGGTGAATGCGTACGCCAGCGCGTAGGCCGCAACGAGGAGGGCCGAAAGCGACGCAGAGGCTTTCCAGCTGGCGAGGATTTCAGGCGCTATCGGCGCCACGATCATGGAGTCGCAGCCGACGAGGAAGGCGATCACCCCGCCCAGAATTACGGCAGGGCGGGCATGCCCAATCTCGCTCATCTCACATCTCCTTAGTTTTATTGTTTCATGTTCGACGAATATAGAACATAAGGTAATGCAATACTAGAGGTATGGCAAGCAGTATTCATCCCAACCTCGCGGACATCCCCTTAACCGCAGTGCTTGCAGCGCTTTCGGACCCGCTGCGGCTAGGTGTAGTACGTCTGCTCGCCGACGGATCCGAAAGGCAATGGGGCGAGTTCGACGCACCCGTCTCCAAATCGACGCTCAGCCATCACATGAAGGTGCTGCGCACCGCGGGAATCACAGCTACGCGGGCCGAAGGAACCAGGTGCTATGTCCATCTGCGGCGCGAAGAGCTCGATGAGAGATTCCCCGGGCTTCTCAGTTCGATCCTCGACGCGCAAGACCAAGGGACGACGCCGGTCAAACTCAAGTAACGTCGCCAAGCAGTGTGCAGCCGACGCGGGCGGGCACCACGGACGTCGGCGTCGCCGGCTCGCAGCCGGCCTGCCGCCACGACGCACCAAAGCCCGCCCGCAGGTTCTGGCCGCCACACTTGACCGCGGCGATTAGCCAACACCCTGCCCCACGGAAGCCGCAACACTCGAGCGCTGCCAACGAGCCAGTATCCGGCCGCCGGAGCGAGCATCACAGGCAGTCTCTACAGCAAGAGGCGGTCTCTACGACAAGAGGCTGATGCGCTCGCGCACATGCTTGCCCGTCTCTATTTCATCGACCAGGCCGATCGCGTAGTCCGCGTAGCTCATAGCGCTCTTTCCCTGCGAGTTCAGTGTGAATTCCTCCCCCGCCAGAATGTAGGATCCTGTTCGCTGGCCGTCGGCCCGAAAATCGAGGGGCGGGCTGACGTAGGTCCACGCAACGTCCCCGCGCGTGCGCAGATAGTCGAGCCCCTCCGACATCGCAGTAGCCAGCGGCTTGAACTGCTCAGGCATCTCACGGCTCTCCAGTACTCGGCACGTGTGACTGCCGTCGGCGTCCAAACTTCCGGCACTGCCCACCACGAGCAAGCGCGTTGCACTTCCTGCGAGGATCGAAGCGAGATGCTCGAGATGGCGCTTATGCAGCGGAAGGTCCTCGGGTTTCCAGGCTCCGAACGTGTCGACGACGGCATCGAAGCCGGCCAGGTCGGCGGCGGTGAGCTCGAAAACGTCGCGCAGCACAGTTCGCTCAGCAGGAGTCTTAACATCGCGACGGACGAT
>CAUSGP010000225.1:0-3817 GCA_963531075.1 uncultured Actinomycetaceae bacterium
ATGAAAGCCCTGAGCCACGTCGACGAGCTTTCAGAGCGCCACCAGGTTTTTGTTTTTTTATCCGGAGTAACCGGCGCCACCATGAGCAGATTGTTGTCGCGGGCTACGTCTTCGAACCTATTGAGGACTTCGTTGCCTTCTTCGGTAAATTCGCCGTAACCGTCCCCGTGAAGGTAGAAGAGGATGCCCGAAGGCGCACGTCCACGAAGATGGTCAGAGTAGACAACATACTGGCTCGTCGTGCCATTGCATGTGATCGATCGTTTGGGAAGCCCAGCCTTGGCGGATGCTTTGGCGGCCGCTGCGGCATCGACGCATGAGGCCTCATTTTGGGGTGAAGATTCAGAAAGAGCGGCGTTGAAGACATCCGAGAGCCCGACGAGGTCGTCGTCGGAATCTCCAGAGGCAGGAAAGTAACCGGCCAGGGCGAGGGCCGCCGCGGCGGTGGCAGAAATCAAGGTGCGCATATTCGTCACCTCCAGCGTCATTTATATGCGTGATCTTGAATGCGTGACGTTTGGCAAGCTATCAGGCGGAAAGGAGTCGACAACAGCCGAAAGCAGGTGAGAAGTCACCAGGGTCACACTTCGCCTTTGACCGGCTCATTCCTCGGCGAATGCGCCACCTTCGATAAAGGCGGCGATCGTCGGTTTGTATTCCAAGACGCGCGGGATCGGCACGCCGCGGCGCGCGGCCGCATCCACCACGTCCCAATACCCTGCTATCCACTCCTCGATTCCGTGGCGCATATGGCGGTCGACCATCGTGCGCACGTCGGCCCGGCCAAGAACGCGTCGGAGCAACGCGGCGGACAACGGCGCCGGAACGGCGGTGAGCCGCCCGAGCATCGAACCTCGGGGATTCGCGCCGTCGGCTCTGGCCGTCGAAACGCCCTCTCGCAAGGCAAGCATCGCCTTTTTCATCTCCGCACGATCCTCCAGCAGGCCGTCGAGCCCTCCCGCGCGAAGGATCGGACCGACCGTCATGGCCTGTTGGAGCCCGTGAAGCTTGAGCCATCCGGCCATGTCCTTCTGAGCCTTGACATGCAGTCCGGCCGCCTCGAATGCCTCGCGCAGACGGCGATCCCGGCTGTCGTCTCCGGCCTCGAGCACGGTGCCCCGCGGGAATGCGGAGGGTGAAGGGCTCGCGATACCACCCGCTGCGCTCGGGGCGCACAACGTGGGTCACGCCGTGGCATTTAGACAGAAGCCAGCCGTAAGTCAGGCCGATCGTTCCCGACCCGACGATCGCTATGTCCAATCCGACCTCCTGCGATTCGAAATCCGACCCCGCGATTCCCAACCGGACAAGAGGCCCGGCGATCATACGGGTCGAACCGGCGCGGCCGCTACAATCACACGCCGCAAGGCTTCCCGCACCGCGCCGAGGGCACCGGATCAATCCGCGTGCAGCTCGATTCCTTCGCCGTCCATCTCCTCGTTCAGCGCGGCCAAGCGCTTTTCGGGGTCGAGCAGCGGGTCGAGGATATGATCGGCCAGTCTCTCCGCCGAGTCTTCGACGTCGGCGGGCGTCGCCTGGACCGCGCCGTTGAAAATGAAGGCGGGCAGGAACTTCAGATGGACGAGGTTTGCCGTCTGCTGCAGTGGCTTCATGAACTCGCTCATCGAGAAATTGTTGTACCCGCCGGCTCGATACGACTCCGCCGGGCCGCCTGTCGAAATCGCGGAGACCCACTCGCGCCCTTCGAGCGCCCTGCCTTTCGGCCCGTAAGCCCAGTTGTAAGTAAGCACCTGATCAAGCCACTGCTTCAAGAACGGCGGGGTCGAATACCAGTAGAAGGGATGTTGGAACACGATCCGGTCGTGCGTGAGCAGGGCCTCCTGCTCCGCGGCGACGTCGATCTTGCCGTCGGGATACAGCTCATAGACTTTGCGGACGGTGACCTCGAGCTCGCCCTCGAGGCGCTCGACCCACGCCTTGTTTACGGTGGAAGTCGAAAGATTGGGATGGAAGACGTTGACCAAAACTCTCACTTGTTTCTCCTCAATGCTGCGGCGGCGCTCCGCGGGAAGCCGAGGCGCCCTAGCGCTCTGCCCACCCAACGCTACGCTTTGCGGGGCTCCGCGGCAATGGCGAAATATCCGTCCCGCGGGCCTACCTGAGGATGCGCACGACCCGCAGCTTTACCCCACGTGGAAGTAGCGATCAACGAGGTCTTCGACCTGCACCCAGTTCTCTGCGATGTCATCGCGCAAAGTTTCATCCCCCAGATCAATCAACCGTTTTGCCCATGCGTCGATAAGGCCCGCGGGGAAGACATCATGTTCTTCGTACGTCGCCCGTTGGACGAGAAGGCGCTGTGCGGCCTCGGCGCACGAGGTCGGCAGTTGCTCGCGCTCGGCCATCTGTGACGCATCGCCGCTGACATAGCGGGCATTCGCATATTCGAGCATCGTCGGATCGGTCAGCCCCACGCGGGCAGCCACCGTTACTCCCGCCAACAACAAATGAATGTTCGCCGAGCCGTCGGGCGAGCGCAGCTCCACAGTTTGCGAATCGTTCGGAAGCACACCCACGGACCCCTCCTGAGGATTCGCATCACGGAACATCCTGTCATCAAGGTTCTGCCACCCCAGCGGCACCCGTACGAGCACCGACCGGTTGCGGTCGCCCCAGCAGATGGCCGTGGGAGCTTCCTGGTGAGGGACGAGTCGAAGGAACGACGTCGGCACCGTGTTGCCGAAAGCCGTTAGCGACGCCGCATGCAGCAGATAGCCGCCAACCACCTTCCGCGCCTCGTCTGTGAGGCCTGCGCCTTCCGAAAACTGGTTGACCCCGTCTTTCATGAGCCTTGTGTGGAAGTGCATTCCTGAACCAGCCTGCCCCACCGCAATCTTGGGAGAGAAAGAAACCTCGATCCCGTGGGAATGAGCCACTTCGCGCACCACCCACTTGGCCAGCGCCATCTGGTCGGCGGCGCGCACTACGTCCGTCGGAAGGAACTCGATCTCCTGCTGGACCGCTTGGACGCCGTCGGCGACGAAATTGCCGACCTCGGCATGGGCGTATTTGACCGCGCAGCCCATTTGCGCGAGGTAGGCGAGCGCCTCGGTGCGCACATTTTCCCACTTCGAGAAGGGAGAGGCCTCGTGGTAGCCGCGTTGCGATTCGACGGGAAAAAGCCGCTCGGCGGGCGAGAACAGGTAGTACTCGAGCTCGCCGAGGGCCTCGAGCCTGCACCCGGTGGCGGATTCGAGCGCATCTTGAGCCTTGCGGAGCACCTGCTGAGGTGCACTCGCCAAAGGATTGCCGTCGACGTCGTAGAACCCGCACATGATGTCGAGGCTGGGAAGCGCAGCGAACGGGTTAAGAAAGGCTGTGTGCAGCTGCGGCACGACATAGAGGTCGGAGCTGGCGGCATCGACGAAATCAAAAAGCGAGGAACCATCCACCCGCTCCCCCATCGTCAGCACCCTGTCGAGATGGGCAGCGGACTGTATCGCGAAATTAAGAGTCTTGAGCCTCCCGTCTCCTCCGACATATCTGAGATTGAGCATAGGGATGTCGCGCTCGCCGACGAAACGAGCGATGTCGGCCCTGGTGAATTGATCAGCGGGCTTCCCAAGCGCCCGTACGAGCGGATTTGGATTCAGAGTCAGGGATTCGGCCTCAAGCATGTGTCTCTCCTCATTGACAGCACCAGTTGACAGCTAATGGACGCGATGAAGGCGATTATCCCAGATATCACCAAGGCCGACCACTCGTTTGGAGGCCGACTGCTGGCTTGACCGAACAATGCACAGTCACAGACAGCCGTCCTCCCCTAAGCATGCCGCCCCCATCGCACTCCGTATGC
>CAUSGP010000226.1:0-3791 GCA_963531075.1 uncultured Actinomycetaceae bacterium
CGTATTACCTTCGGCGTTCAGCCACATCGTGCCGAGCGCTAACGTGAGAAGAAGATAGCTGATGGGAACTCGCCAACTGATGCGCTTCGTTGAAACGGGCGAGGAATCTTGCGACGGCGCAGGCTCATCCACTGGCGCTCGAGAGACGTCGACGCTCATGCCACTGCCTCCTTCTTCTCCTTTTTGTCGGCTTTCTCCTGCGCAAGTGTCAGATAGGCGCTGAATCGATCGTTCTTGCCATCAGGCAGGCGGAAAACCCAGCGTACAAATGCGGGAACGGCGATGAGCAAAACGATGACCGCCTGGAGGATAAGAACCATGTCGATAGGGACGTCAGCCTGGGCATCCATCGTTCGTCCACCCGCACGGAATGCACCGAAGAGTATTGCCGCGAAGAAAGTTCCGACGGGCCTATTGCGGCCGAGCAGCGCCACGGTGATCGCGTCGAATCCGGTGCTGCCCGCCACGCTGTCGGTCAAGTATTTAATGTCACCGGTCAGCATCACGCCGCCCGCGAGCCCGCACAGGGCACCGGAAAGCGTCAGCGTCACGGCTGTCACTTTGCCAATCGACATTCCAGCAGCCCGCGCGGCATCGGGGTTCGCCCCAACCGCCTTCAGCTCGTACCCCCATGTTGAACGCTCCAGATACCACCAGACAAAAACCGTTGTGAGGACGGCAACCACCACTCCCCCGTTGATCTGGAACGGCGGAGACGTTTCGGGGAGCTGCGCCGTCGCATCGATCGTGGGAGAACGCGGATCGCTCGAACCCGGGCGTTTGAAGGCCGCGTATGTCAGCAACTGAGTGACCCCGAGAGCGGCGATGGAATTGAGCATGATCGTTACGATGACTTCGTTGGCCCCCGTGGTCGCCTTGAGGAAACCCGCGATGAAACCGTAGCTCCCTCCGCATACGACGGCCGCCAGACGGCAGGCGATCAGATGAATCCCGGCGGGCATATGGTAGTGGAATCCAACCCATGCGGCGCCGACAATCCCGGCTATCATCTGTCCGGTTCCGCCGATGTTGAACAGCCCGCCGCGGAATCCCAAGGCGAGGGCAAGTCCCGCAATGATGAGCGGCAAAGAGGAGAAGATTGAGGTCGTGATTGGTGCTATCTGCCCCTGGAAGGATTGGGCTTTCCAGTTGAAGATGGACCCGCGGATCATCGCCGAGTAACCTTCGACGACGTCGGCTCCCGAAACCGCCATGAGAATCGCGCCCACAAGCAACGAAATGGCTACCGCCAAAAAGTAGATGAGGGCGGTGGAGCTCAAGGCCCTATACAAAAGACTGCCGCAACGATACATTGCCAGGCGCAGACGGCTCGGTTGCTGTTCTTCTCGAACCGCGTCTTGCCATTCGGCCGTGCCTTCTGCCGGAACAGAGCCTTCTGCCGGAACCGCGTTTTCTCCTGGGACCGCGGCTTCTTCTCGGGCCACATCTTCCTTCCGGATGGCTTCGTTTCCCTGCGTCTCACTCATGTTCGCTCTCCTCGTTCGCTGCACCGGCCTTCCGCTCGAGCCTCTCCGCCGGTGCCTCGCCCCGCGCTTGGCCTTGCTCGACGCGATCTGCCGAGGAAGGTTCTGCTTGTTCGGCCGCTTCTTCTGGAGAACCTCCCGCTATCATGATTCCGAGCACGGAGGGCGGTGTATCGGAGGGAACGATTCCCACGATCTTGCCGCGGTACATGACGGCGATGCGATCCGAGAGTCCGATGATCTCGTCAAGCTCGGATGATACGAGCAGAACGGGTGTTCCCTTGTCCCGTTCTGCGACTATGCGTTTGTGAATGAATTCGATGGATCCGACGTCCACCCCGCGGGTCGGCTGGTTCGCGATGAAGAGCGATAGATCGCGGGAAAGCTCGCGCGCCACGATAACTTTTTGCTGATTTCCGCCCGAAAGCGTGGAAATCGAATCATTGACATTGCTGAGTCTGATATCGAATTCGGCTACTCGCTCATCGGCATTTTTGGCGACGGCCGTGGGGCTCATGGCCGCTCCCCGCGCGAAAGGCCGCCTCCTGTATTGGTTGAGGACGAGGTTCTCGGCGACCGAAAAAGAAGCCACCATTCCGTCAGCCGAGCGATCCTCGGGAACGAAACCAATGCCCGCATCGATGTGCCTGCGCACGCTCGCACCCGTGATGGCCTTTCCTCCCAGCGAGATATGCCCCGAATCGGGGGTCGTGAGTCCGAGCAATACTTCGGCCAGTTCCGTCTGGCCGTTCCCCTGGACACCCGCAACACCGAGAATTTCGCCTTCGCGGATGTCGAAACTGACGTGGTCAAGCAGGGTGTTCCCAGCCGGACCGACAAGTGAGACATCGTCGACGACAAGCCCCACTTCGCCCGGCGTAGCCGGTTTCTTATCGACTCGTAGAAGGACCGGGCGACCCACCATCATTGAGGCGAGCTCTTCCTCGGATGCCTCGGGCGAGGCATTGCCGACCACCGCTCCCCTGCGTATGACAGTAATCCTGTCCGCTACTGCCCTGACCTCCCTGAGCTTATGAGTGATGAAAATGATGGACGTACCGGAGGCGGCAAGATCCTTCATAATCTTCATGAGCTCATCTGTTTCCTGCGGCGTCAGCACGGCCGTCGGCTCGTCAAGGACCAGAACTTTTGCCCCGCGTGCCAGGGCTTTGACGATTTCGACTCGCTGCTGAACCCCGACGGGAAGGTCTTCGATCGTAGCGTCGGGATCAAGATCGAAGCCGAATTTGCCCGACCATTCCTTCACCAGGCTGCGAGCCTTTTTCCGATTGATCAACCGCGTCAGTAGATTGACCGGTTCGAAGCCAAGGGCCACGGACTCCGCCACGGTGAACACGGGTATGAGCATGAAATGCTGATGGACCATTCCGATGCCGGCAGCTACGGCGTCGGCGGCGTTGGAAAAGACCACCGGCTCGCCGTCAATGAGAATCTCGCCTTCCTCGGGCTTGTAGAGCCCGTACAAGACGTTCATGAGGGTCGATTTTCCCGCGCCGTTCTCGCCGAGAAGCGCATGTATCTCACCCGGCTCAACATCGAGGTCAATGTGGTTGTTAGCGACGAACGAGCCGAACCTCTTGGTAATTCCGCGTAGTTGGAGATGCACCGAATGCCCAACCTTTCAGGTTCGGTGAGGGCCAGGACTCAACGTAAGCCCGGGCCCTCACCTCACTCATTTGACTTCGTATGCAGCAGAGGAGGAGACAACCGTCTTACCGGAAATAATCTCCTCTTTAAGTTTCTTCAGCTCTTCTATCAATCCCTTTGGCTGGGATTTCTCTCTATCGTGGAACGGTGCGAGCGAAACGCCACCGTTCTTGAGTGTGCCCACGTAGGGCGTCTTGTTGAGCTTCTTCTCAACGCCAGATTTGATCGTGTCGACGACGGCCGCATTGATTCCCTTTTGCACCGATGTCAGGACGATGTCCTTGTACTCGGAGGCCGACTCGTACCAATCGGAGTCCACACCCACAACGAGCGTCTTGCCGTTTGCCTTGGCCGCCGCTGCCGCACCCAAGCCGACCGGGCCGGCAACGGGCATGATGACGTCCGCTCCCTGCTGGATCAGCTGATTGGCCACATAGGTTCCCTTCGACTGATCGTCGAAGGTATTGGTGAATTGCCCGGCTTGAGACTCCTTATTCCAGCCGAGAACTTTGACGTTCTTGTTGTGATCCTTGTTGTAGCGGGCCACGCCGTCGGCGAATCCATCCATGAAGATCGTGACGGACGGCAGCTTGATGCCCCCGAAAGTTCCGACCTTGCCGGACTTGGAATTGGCCGCGG
>CAUSGP010000227.1:0-3790 GCA_963531075.1 uncultured Actinomycetaceae bacterium
GGCGAGATCGACTTCCTCGTGGTTCGCGAGGGAACCGAAGGGATGTATTGCGGAAACGGCGGCGTGGTGCGTCAGGGAACCCCGCAGGAGATCGCGAGCGAGGTTTCCGTCAACACGGCCTTCGGGATCGAGCGGGTCGTCAGGTACGCGTTCGCCAAAGCCCAGGCACGTCCGCGAAAGAAGCTGACATATGTGCACAAGCACAATGTTTTGGTCAATGCCGGAGGCCTGTGGCGGCGCATCGTTGAGGAGGTTGGTTCCGAGTACCCCGAGGTTGCTGTCGATTACATGCACGTCGACGCCGCAACCATCTTTCTCGTGACAGACCCGGGGCGGTTCGACGTCCTCGTGACGGACAACCTGTTCGGTGACATTCTCACGGACGAGGCTGGCGCGATTACGGGAGGAATCGGACTGGCCGCTTCGGGGAACATCAACCCCGAAGGCGAATTTCCGTCGATGTTCGAGCCGATCCACGGTTCGGCGCCCGACATCGCGGGTAAGCAGCTTGCCGACCCTACCGCGACGATCGCCTCGGTGGCCCTCATGCTGGATCATCTGGGCTTGAAGGAGCACGCGAAAGCGGTTGAGGACGCGATTGCGGCAGATATGGACGCGAGGGCGTCGGCGGCGGCAGCGGGGGAGCCTCTCACGCGTTCGACGTCGGCTATAGGTGACGCCATTGCGGCATTGGTGCGCACTTAGGGCGAACGCCTTGTGCTTTAAGGCGGACGGCGCCTGCCTCAGACGGGGTGGCCCGCCTGAGGCAGGCGACTCATGCCGCGTGAAGCAAAGGCGCCGGTGAATGCCGTGCCGCTAGAATCGACTTATTGCCCCAAGAAAGAAGTAATCGCATGACATACACGGATCTTGAACTGGCATCGATGGAATCGGTGCGTACGGCCGATGAGCTTGCCGGCACGTGGGATATTCGGCCAAATCCGCATCCGGCAACTCCGGACGAGCGCGAAGGAGTGCTCGCCAAACTCGGGTTTGGAAAGCAGTTTTCCGACCACATGGCACACGCCACGTGGACCCCTGGCCATGGATGGCACGATTTCAGGATCGAAGCCTACGGGCCGCTTTCAATGGATCCGGCCGGTGCGGTTCTGCACTACGGCCAAGAAGTATTCGAAGGTTTGAAGGCCTATCGCCACGACGACGGGTCGATCTGGACGTTCCGGCCCACGTACAATGCCGCGCGCCTTAATCACTCCAGTAGGCGCCTGGCCATACCCGAGCTCGAGCACGAGGCATTCATCGGTTCGCTCGTCAACCTCGTACGTCAGGATTCCGCATGGGTGCCCGATGCGCCCGGCTCATCTCTTTACTTGCGCCCCTTCATCTTCGCTTCTGAGGCTTTTCTCGGCGTTCGAGCCGCCGAACGTTACGAGTACATGGTTGTCGCCTCGCCGTCCGGAGCCTATTTCACCAACGGCTTCCAGCCCATTGACGTTTGGGTGGAAAGCGATTTCCACCGTGCGGGGTCCGGTGGAATGGGGGACGCGAAGACCGGCGGGAACTATGCTTCGTCGCTTCTTCCGAAGACCATTGCGCAAGAGGGCAGGTATGACGAGGTTATGTTCCTCGATGCCGCCACCGATACAAACATCGATGAACTCGGCGGAATGAACGTCTTCGTCGTCATGTCTGACGGCTCCATTCGAACCCCCAAACTCACGGGCAACATTCTGGCCGGATGCACGCGTTCGTCGATACTTCAGCTTCTTCGTGACGACGGGCGAGACGTGCGTGAGGAAAGCCTCGCCTTGGCCGATGTGCTGGCTGGGATCGAGAGCGGTGCTGTGGCCGAGATGTTCGCCTGCGGCACGGCTGCCGTTATCACGTCCATCGGCTCGCTCTCGGGCAAAGAGTTCCGGGTCGAGATTCCAGGCAATGAGGTGACGAAGGAAATCTACGACACCGTCACCGGAATCCAGCTTGGAAAACTTGAAGATCGGCACGGTTGGCTTTACCGACTCGCATAGGAAGCCTCGGCCCCGACCGGCCGAGGGGATGTGCCATGCGCGGTGACGTGTATAGAGGCTCGTATGGGAAGTCAACGCCTTGAACGCGTAAACTATAACGACGCGCGGAAGTGAGGCATGGGTGCAACGCAGTCGTTGCTCGGTGCCGACTCCGCAATCGTTCCCATAGGAGAATACCGACGGAGGCATGATGGCCGGCGATGTTGCGGCTGATGATGCATGTGGCACCGATTCACGTCGTCCGCGGCGATCGCACAAGGCTATCGCACCGGACGACGTCGCCTGCCTTCCCATACGTTTTGACCTTCTCGAGTCACGCCCGCTCTCGGTCGCGGTGAACCTCGCCCTCGATCACTCCGTGGCGGCGAGCGTAGCACAAGGCATTCGGCCCGCTGCCGTTCGGCTGTGGAACTGGAGCGAAATCGCCCTTGTCATCGGCTCGTCCCAGTCTCTGAGCAACGAGATCGACGTCCAGGCGGCCAAGGAGCGCGGAATCGCTCTTTCTCGCCGCACAAGCGGGGGAGGGACGATGTACATGGACCCCAATCGGGCGATAACCTATTCCGTCATTCTTCCCAGTTCCTTTCTCGCTGGCATGAGCCTGCGCGAATCCTATGCGCTGTGCGATTCATGGGTGTTGCGTGCTCTCAAGGAAATTGGAGTGCCCGCCTTCTATATGCCGATCAACGACATCGCCACGCTCGAAGGGAAGATCGGCGGTGCAGCGCAGCGCCGATTGGCCGGAGGCGTGACCATCCACCACGCCGTCATGAGCTGGGAAATCCAAACTGAGGAATTGCTCGCCGTCACGCGGCTATTTCGGCCGGATACCGGCGCTCGCGGGACCAAAAGCGCGCAAAAGAAGGTCGTAGGGATCCATTCTTACGCCGACGTCGATCGCGACGCCGTCATCGAAGCGATCTGCCGTTCGCTCATGCGAGGGCGCGCGGTGCGCAGGGCGAAGTATCGACCCGACGAGCTGGTTGCCGCCGAAAAGCTCGCTGGGGCAAAGTTCGCCGACCCTGCTTGGTTAGCGCGAATTCCTTGACCCGCGAGACGCGGCGCGGTCGCGCAGAATTCCGCGTGATCGTGAGGAATTCTGTGCGGTGCGACAACCTATTTCATGACCGGTCGCGGCCCGAATACCGCCGTGCCGACTCGCACTTGTGTCGAGCCTTCGGCGATCGCAATTTCCATGTCGCCGGTCATACCCATCGACAATTCTGTGCAGCTTGATATGCCTGCGGACACAATGGCGTCGCGCAGCTCGCGTACACGGGCGTGGGAGGCGGCGATCGCGGCGACGTCGTCGGTATTGGCGCCGATGAGCATCAACCCGATGAGGCGCAGATTCTTCAGATCGGCGACGGCTCCGGCAAGATCAATCACTTTGTTCGGGTCGACTCCGTATTGCGACTCGGACCCGGCGGAGTTCACCTGAATCATGACGTCGAATGCGCCGAGCGGGTCGCCGGATCGGTCGCGCTCGCCAGATTCGATTCTCTCTCCTTGGATCCTGTCGAGCCGTTTGGCCAACTTCAACGAATCGAGAGTTTCGATGCAATCGGCGGCGCGAATCGCTTTGCCCGCTTTGTTCGTTTGGACGTGGCCGATGACGTGGATGCGATGCGAAGGCGCGTCGAGCCGGGCAAGAGCGGCTTCGCTTTCTTCTAATTGTTGGATGTAATTGTGACCGATTAGATGGCCGCCGGCCCGTAATGCGGCAACTACCCGTTCGGGCTCTTGGAATTTGGCGGCCAAGAGGATAGAGACGGCGTTCTCGTCGCGTCCGGCGCGTACCG
>CAUSGP010000228.1:0-3760 GCA_963531075.1 uncultured Actinomycetaceae bacterium
AATAGGCGGAGAGGCGACGGTGGAAGAGGCCTCTCCACACGGAACCAGAGTAAGCGTCACACTTCCCGCTCGAACCGCCCGGATAGGAAACGCTAGAAACACCACAGAAGAATCCACTTCTCGAAGAGGCGCATGACCATGACAACAGTTCTCATTGCGGACGATCAGGCAATGTTTGCCAGCGCACTCGGCAGTCTGCTCGACGACGAAACTGATATCGACATCATCGGCATATGCAAGGACGGCAGGCAAACTCTGAACCTCATCATGGAGAAGGAACCGGATGTGGCCCTCGTCGACATCGAAATGCCGGAGCTTAGCGGCCTTGACGTTCTCAACGCGGCCCGCGCAGCCGGACTGTCCACGAAGATCGCCATCCTGACGACCTTCCGGTCTCCGGGCTATGTTCGCCAAGCCCTTGAGAACGGAGCGGCCGCTTTCATCACGAAGGACCAGGACGCCGAAGACGTCGCACAGACGATCAGGAGCATCTCTGCAGGTGAAGTGGTGGTAGACCCAGATCTGCTTCTGAGCGGGGCCACATTGCCCGCCAATCCGCTCAAACAACGCCACCGTGAGGTTCTCCGCCTCACGCTGCGAGGGTTACAGGTCGACCAGATCGCAAAAGAACTGTCGCTTTCCCGCGGTACGGTGAAAAACTACCTATCCGAGGCGATCCAGCTCCTCTACTGCAAGTCCAGAGTCGAGGCGGCCCAGCTTGCCCGCACGAATGGGTGGCTTTAAAAGAAATGAGAGCTTTGAAAGGCCTTTAAGAATGGGGACTTTGAAAAACCCATACAAATAGCGGCATTTAAAAACATCTGGAAGAACCCGCGGCTAGTCTCGAACTTTCATTCGGCCCTTCTCATTTCCGGGACTCGTTTCCAGAGTCCTCGGGTTCGTTTTCGAAGCTTTGGGGCTCGTTGTTCAAGGAATCCCCGGATTCATTCCAAGAATCTCGGGATTCCTTTTCGACATTTCGAGGATCGGCGCCTTCCGGCTCATCGATTGGCTTGCTCATGCCGTAGAGGATCGATTCAATGAGCGACCGCAAAACCACCGGTCCCCCCGAATCCGTGCGGCGCATGAAATCGTAGGAGACACCATCGAGGAATGCCGTTACTAGCGTATCGGCGACCCTGTCAATTTCCACTGTCGCCTCGCGGCCGAGCCTTGCAAGCAGGTTTGTCACCAACTGCTTGATCTCACAGTTCATGCCGGCGTCGTATTCTTCGAACCTCACGAATGCCTGAGGATTGCGCATCGCGTAGAGTTTAAGCTCCGACTTCAAGATGTACATCGTTCGGCCGTCGGTCCGCAAAGCCTCGAGGATCTCCATAAAACTATCGATCGTTGGAGCACCCGCCGATTCCATCGCTTCATGAAAATGCTCGATCGTGCGGCTTCCGTGTTCGTAGACGGCTTCGACCAGCAAATCTTCCATGGACGAATAGTTCGAGTAAAAAGCTCCGCGAGTGAAGCCGGCAGCGCGGACAACATCATCAATCTTCGCTCCCGCAAATCCTTTCTCCACGAAAACCGACGTCGCAGCTTCGACGAGACGCGCACGCGTATTCACACGCTTGCGAAGCGACCTGTCTTCTTCCACGAGTGATCCCCTTCCAAAGCCCGGACTTTTCCCACAAGAGTACCCGGAACAAGCACGCGATGGCGTCGGCAAGGTTTGCACCGACTCACCCGTGAGGCTCCTGAACACGGAGGATTATGCGAAGCGTTAGCACTTATGGGACCCGACCGCGAGGCGCATTAATGAGGGCGCAAAATCTGTGTCCATGCTCATAACACAGAGGACGATCGGCGATAAGAGAATCCAGTACACTTTTGAATCGCATTCGATACAACAATGAATTGAAAACGGGATTATCAATGTCTTCACTTCTCCACCGGCTCGGGCGCTTCTGCGCTACTCACGCCAAACGCGTTCTGGCAGCCTGGCTCCTGCTCATCGCGCTCCTCGTTGTGGCAGTAAGCCAAACGGGAATCAATCTTTCGGACCAGAACACGATCAACGGCCTCGAATCCATCGAGGGTCTCGAAGTGCTCTCCGAACGCCTTCCTCAAGCCTCGGGTGTGAGCGAATCGGTCCTTTTCTCGACGAAAACCGGCACGATCGAAACCCACAAAGCCGCCATAGAGAACTTCGTGAACGACGCGAAGAAAATCGACGGCATCACGAACGTATCGGACCCCCTCAATCCGATGACCAGCAGCGTCTCCAGGGACGGCAAACATGCGCTCGTGGCGGTTCAGACGGATGAAAGCGCGGGCGATGCCACGGGCAAGGTTGGGCCGAAAGCCACCGTCATCTCAGACAAACTCAACTCCCTCGTAAACAAAACTCGCGCCGATAACACCGGCCTGTCCGTCCAGCGCAGCGACGTCATCGGGCACAAGGCGGACATAGGGCTGTCAACCACCGAAATCATCGGCGTGGTCATTGCCGCAATCGTCCTCCTCGTCACCTTCGGCTCATTGCTGGCGGCGGGATCCCCCATCATCTCGGCGATGATCGGAGTAGCAACCGGTTTGCTCGGAATAGTCCTGGTGGCATCTTCCGTCGAAATCAGCTCCATGACCCCCGTACTCGCCGTGATGATCGGCCTCGCGGTGGGCATCGACTACGCCCTGTTCATCATGTCTCCCGCCTCCGCTGCGGCCCGCGCCACCGGTACCGCCGGTTCCGCAGTGGTCTTCGCGGGAGGAACGGTTATCATCGCCTTGTGTGGCCTGGCAGTCACAGGCTTGCAGTTCCTTGCAATCATGGGGGTTGCTTCCGCCGCAGTCGTGGCAATGGCCGTCATCGTCGCCATAACCGCAGTCCCAGCGCTCCTGGGATTGCTCGGTCATCGATTCGCGCCCAAACAGCGCAAGAAGGCACGCGAAAGCAAGATCGCAAGAAACTGGGTGCGTGCCATCATGCGCCGCCCGATTCTGACCATCGGCGTCGTCCTGGGAATCTTGGGAATATCGGCGGTGCCCATAGCACAGCTGACGACGTCGCTCACCGACAACGGACAGGAAGCCAAGGGAACCGCCGCTAGAGATACCTATGACGCCATTGCCAAGGCCTACGGCGAAGGCTACAACGCGCCAATTCTCGTTGTGGCCGACACCGTGCAAAAACAGAATCCGATCGAGCTAGCCAAAAGCCTTGGCGGACGGATAGGCCAGCTTGGCGGGGTGGAACGGGTGGCACTCGCCACGCCAAACCAAGACGGCTCGCTCACCTTCATTCAGATCATTCCGAAGGGCGGCCAGTCCAGCAAGGCCACGACCAATCTGGTCAAAGACATTAGGAATCTCGCCCCCTCGCTCGAAAAGCAATACGGTGTAGACAACGTCATGGTGACGGGAAAAACAGCCGTCGCCATCGACATCTCGGATAGGCTCGGCGATGCCCTCGTCCCCTTTGGAATTGTGATTGTAGGCCTGTCACTGATTATTTTGCTCATTGTGTTCCGGTCGATTGCCGTGCCGCTCACGGCTACGTTCGGCTTCCTGCTCTCGCTGGCCGCGGGCATGGGCGCGGTGGGAGCCATCTACGGATACGGATGGTTCGCTGACATCCTCAATGTCACAAAGACGGG
Organism: uncultured Actinomycetaceae bacterium; assembly: GCA_963531075.1. Classification (GTDB taxonomy): domain Bacteria; phylum Actinomycetota; class Actinomycetes; order Actinomycetales; family Actinomycetaceae; genus Peptidiphaga. Next base: position 3,609 of record CAUSGP010000228.1, read on the forward strand.
CCCCGTGATCTCCTTCATGCCCATTTTGGTCATTGGTATCCTCTTCGGGCTCGCCATGGACTACCAGGTGTTCCTGGTTTCGAGGATGCGCGAAGAATGGGTGCACAGGGGCAATGCTCGCCAAGCGATCGAAGAAGGTTTCGTCGGCTCGG
>CAUSGP010000229.1:0-3748 GCA_963531075.1 uncultured Actinomycetaceae bacterium
CCGCGCTTCGACGGGGAAACGGCGACGGGCGGGCCCGGCGTCGAAGCGAAAAGGCGCAATGGGTGGTCGGAATTGAACGCCGCGCGCAAGGTCGGGGCAAGGGCCGCGAGCGCAGGAACGGGAAGCCATAGCCAGTGCGCACGTCCCTTTGCGCGGGTGAAGAAACCGATCAATGCGCGAAGGAGCGCCGGCGCGAGAGTCGCGGGGGCCGCTGCCGACATGTAGGCAACCAGTATCGCGGCCGAACCGAGAGCCGGGACAGAAGCGGTGCGCCAGGCCGTGACGGCCGCCCTCAGCGCGAGCGGTGCGAGTGCATGCCAAACAACGGCGGCGACATGGCCCGAAGAAACGGCGGATAGCAGAGGTGGCGCGAAAGCCCATCCGAGCCCGCCGAGCGCTCGGACATGGGGAGAGTTGGTGAGAACTCGCAAGCCGATAAAGCCGGTCAGGGCGGATGCGGCGACGCCGGAGACGACGAGCGCGCTGGTGAATGACCCCAGAGTAGAGCCGGTGAGGCCGACGAAGGGCGCCAGAAGAATCCAGAGGGCATCGACGGGAACGGCTCGGCCGTCGCCCGAGGGAAGCCACGAGTGGAGTGCCGAAGAGACGAGGTCGCCGAATCGCCAGGAATCGCGCAGAAGAGCTCCGCCCTCCAGCTGTGACCCTAGGACGTCGACGGTTGCCAGCAGCCCGACGGCTGCGGCCACAGCGACTGCAAAAACGCCCCATTTGCGGGTGGACGCGCGCCACCTGCGGCGCTCTTGGAGCACGATGGGGTTGGGCAGGTTGGCCATGGTTTCGGCTTCGATGCGGGCCCTGCGCCGCGCACGTCGGCCGACTCGCACATCGCGCGCGCTGGCTTCGAGCCCAGCGACGACGGAGGCCGGAATCTTCCGCACTCGCCGGAGCCGTGACCGGGCGGCGAGGGCCTTCGGCAACATTCCGACCATCGTGCCGACAGCGGAGAGCTCCTGTGCGGCAAGGCTCGGCTCTTTCGTCAAAAGGCGCGCCACCGCGCGAATCGGCCCGCCTACCACGTATGCGAGAACCGCAAAGGGGAAGGCGAAGGCGCGGGCGGCGACGAGCGAGTTGTACAGCTGAGCCGACCGTCGTTTCCCGTAGGATTGTTTGCCTTTGCCAAGGCTGACTCTCTCGTGCTGAATGGCGGCGCCGGGGCTGATGGCCACTCTCCAGCCGGCGGCTCTCAGCCTGCGGGAAAATTCAAGGCCCTCGCCGAAGGGGCCGAGAGCCTTGTCGAACCACCCGACTTCCTCGGCCGCGACAAGCCGCACGAGCATGCCCGCCGTTCCGATTCCCAGTACGTCGCTGCGAATGTCGTACTGGCCTTGATCACGCTCCCCGTCGTCGATCTCGGGGACTCTCCGGCCGCTGCGCGTGGCTCGGATGCCCACCTCAATCAGTTCGTCCGGGTCGTCCCAGCTGACCTGCTTCGGGCCTACGGCCCCCAACTTGGGGGAACGCTCGGCCACCGATGTCAGCTCCGCCAAACATTCGTGGGTGGGGGCAGAATCTTCGTGCAGAATCCACACCCAGGGTTCGATTGCCTTGACTCGCCGTAGCGTCCTTTCGACGACGGACGGCAAGTTGGGGCTGGCCCCCACGAAGAGCGTTTCGGTGGGAACCGAACCGCAGGTCGATTCGACGGCGGTCCGGACGGCCCCGTCTTCGTCTGAGGCGACGGCCACGACGAGTCTGGTGGGGCGCTGTTTTCCGGCGGCTACAGCAGTCAGCACCCGCTCAGCGCGGGTGCTGAAACTGCGCACCACGAGAATCGCCAGAACGTCCTCGTGTACCGTCTGGCCTGGCTCAAGCACCACGGGCCCGGCGGCGTTCGCGAGAGATCCTCCGGCGGTCGTTATCGGACATTCCGCCCCATATTCCATGGCGGATGTCGTTGGAGATGGCATATTCCAGGCACTCTGCCTGAACAGGGCACGAGGCGCAGACGCTCGTCGCCGGCGCCGTGGACCCGCCCTTCTCCGGGAAGAAGATGTCGGGGTCGGTCTCCGCGCACAGCGCGAAGTCTTGCCAACGGAGCTCTTCCGCGGACGCCTTGTCATAACCGAGGTCGAAGATGTCCGTCATTAGGAGCTGAGCTTCTTCGACATGCGAGTCCGCGCCGATGTGTGTATTCGGAGCAGAAAGGGATTTAAGCACGCTGTCCTCCTCAGGGCTTACTACACATAAATTACACACGTGTGTTCTACGGGCCGTCAAGGCCTTTCGATCCACCCCAAGGCTGATTTACGGGCATCTGTACCCATCCTCTAGATTGTGGAAACATGGAGGTATGGCACTGTCTATCTCCCTCGCGCGGGCCGCGATGGATGCTGCTCGCGCCGTCGGCCCCTACTTGAATTCTTCCTTCAAACGGCGTCACACCGTGGATTTCAAGACTGATTTTCACGACATCGTCACCGAGGCGGACACCGAGTCTCAACGTATCCTCCTCGCCAGTATTTTCGCTGCATACCCCGAGTCACTGGCCGTCTCGGAGGAGGCCGAAGGCCTTCTTGACATCTCAGGGTCAAGCCGCCCATTGACGGATAAAGATATCGTGTGGTACGTCGATCCGATCGACGGCACGTCGAACTTCGCTTCGGGCTTCGATCACTGGTGTGTGTCGATTGCGGCAGCTCGGGGAGGCGAGCTTTTGGCAGGTGCCATCTATCAGCCCACGCACGATCTCATGTTCCACGCCGACGAAACCGGAGCCTATCGCAACGGGGAACCAATATCGGCCTCCTCGGCGGAGTTGGCGCAGGGGATCGTAGGAACCGAGTTCCCTTCACCCAGGGTTGACGACGTTGAGGCGGCCTTTCGAGGCTTCACCCATGTGCTCGGATCGGCCCGCTCGCTCAGACGCACGGGGTCGACGGCGCTCATGCTCGCCGAGGCGGCCGCGGGGAATTTTCTGGCCACCTTTAATGTGGGCACAAAGCCCTGGGACGTAGCGGCCGGCGCGATTCTCGTCGAGCGGGCCGGCGGGCGCTTCATCGGCTGGGGCGAGGAGCCTTCGACCGGTAAAGATTTGCGCACGGCTAGTCAGGCGGGCCCGGACATCTGGCCAATTTATCGCCGGTTTGCATGGACGGCCCCCAACTTCGCCGCCGCAGGAACGGCTAAGGCCGCTCACGCCTGCCTAACGGCCGCCGGTCACCCGGATCCCGAAGCTGCGGTCGCAGCGGCGTGGGGCGAGAACACGGCATCGACCCGGGGTGAGAGCGCGGAGGGCCGCTGATGGATGCGCTCCGCTTGTATCGCGCTCTCGACCGGCGCGGAGCCTTTCCCGCATTGACATGGTATTCACCGGAGGGACGCGTTGAGCTATCCGGACGGGTGGCCGCCAATCACCTGGCGAAAATAGCCGGCTATCTGCTCGAGGATGTGTGGATCGAGCCGGGCGCCGCCGTCATCCTCGACTGCCGCCCTGGATTCAAGCAAGTGCTTTGGGGCTTGGGCTCCCTGCTGGCCGGAGCGCACGTGACGGTTGCCGATCCGCCAGGTAGGGGACTCGTCACGGCGACTGGTGACGCTCCAAGCGGAATGCCTGCCGCGGTCAACGGCGCCTCAGGTAGAGAGCTCGCCGCGGTGGTCACCGATGCGCCCGAGCGCTGGGTGGATGCCATGGCCAGCGGCGTAGAAGTGCTCGCCGTCGCCCCCGTTCCCCTAGCTATGCAGTGGATCCGCGAACCTCTGCCACCAGGGGCTCGCGATGCGAGCGCGG
>CAUSGP010000230.1:0-3728 GCA_963531075.1 uncultured Actinomycetaceae bacterium
GCGTGGGGAGTGAGAACGACCGCGGGAGTCATGCCGCGCTCCGCCCACGCGAGCGCGGCGGCATCCAATACCACGGGGTCGGCCCATCCGCGCCTTCGCAGCTCGTTCACGGTGGGTTCGGCTTGGGCGAGGGCCGCTTCGTCGAGGCCGGGGCCAATCACCCGGGCGTCCACGTGGCCTTCGTTCAACACAACTTCCGGGTAGCGCGCAACGATGTCGGAACCGAGCGTTCCGGCATACCGGACCATGCCGGGCCCGGCAGCCAAGGCTGCGCTGACGCAAAGGAATCCTGCACCAGGGTAGCTTGCCGAGCCCGCCCACACGCCGACCACGCCTCGCGTGTACTTGTGGGAGGAAGGCCCGGGCGCCGGCCACAGGCGCGCAAGATCGGCCAGCTCGATCGAGACAAGGTCGGGGGCTTCTAGATCGAGCCCGATGTTCACGGTTTCGACGCGTCCGGCGTATCTCTTCGCCGGATCGAGGAATAGCCCGGGCTTGGGCGCTCCCATCGTTACGGTCACATCCGCGTGCAGAATCGGACCCGCAGTGACGCCGTCGTCCGTTCCAATGCCCGAAGGCACGTCAACGGCAACAACGACAGGCCTGCCGGACGGGCCCTTCCTTCTCCGAGCATTCTTTCGAACAACCTCGAGACGTTCGACTATCGCAGCGAAGGGTTCCCGCAAGCCGCCTCGGGCGCCGATTCCAAGGATCCCATCGATCCACACGTCGGCTTTCTCAGCGATGTGGCCGACCCTCTCGGCCGCCTCGGCGTTTTCGCCCTCATCCTTGCCATCCTTGCCCGGGGCGCCGGCGATGTCGAGGATCGAGCATCCAGCCGCCTTGGCCGCATCAAGGCCGGCGGGGTGGGCGCCGGCGGCGACGGCGACCGTCACTCCCATGCCTCGCCGGGCGAGGAATGCGCCGGCAAAAAGGGCGTCTCCGCCGTTGTTCCCCGTTCCGGCAAGAACTAAGCACCTTCTGCCGTAGGCTCCGCCGAGGAGGCGCAAGATCGAAAGAGCCAGGGCGCCCGAGGCGCGTTCCATGAGGGGAACTCCCGCTGCCAAGAGCGGGGCTTCGGCCTCGCGGATCTTGCGAGCCCCGTATGCTCGAATCATTCGACCGTGACAGATTTGGCCAAGTTTCGCGGCTTATCGACGTCGTACCCCTTGACGGTGGCAAGCTCGCAGGCGAAGATCTGCAACGGCACGACCGTCACAAGGGGCATCATGAGGGTGGGAGTCGAACGAGGGACCCAGAAAACGCGGGTCGCGTAGCTGGCTGCCTCCTCGTCGCCTTCTTCCGCGATGACGATGACACGAGCGCCTCTGGCCTTGACCTCTTGGAGGTTCGACACGACTTTTGCGTGGAGCAGGGGACGCCGCGGCGTCGGCACGATAACGAACACCGGCAGCCCTTCCTCAATGAGGGCGATGGGGCCGTGCTTGAGCTCGCCCGCGGCGAATCCCTCGGCGTGGATATAGGCGAGCTCCTTGAGTTTGAGCGCCCCCTCCAGGGCAACGGGGAAGCCGACGTGGCGGCCCAGGAAGAGAACCGAGTTGACATCCGCCATGGAGCGGGCGAGGGCGCGAATGTCGTCCTCCTCGCCCAACACCTCTTTGATCCGTCCTGGCATTTTGCCGAGTTCCTCGAGGTACGTCGCCACTTCGTCGACATACTTATTTCCGCGTAGCTCGGAAAGATAAAGCCCCAGTAGGTAGCAGGCCGTGATCTGAGCTATGAACGCCTTGGTCGAGGCTACCGCCACTTCGGGACCGGCATGGGTGTAGAGAACCGCATCAGATTCGCGGGCAATCGTCGATCCGTGAGTATTGACAATTGCGAGCACCTTGGATCCTTGTTCGCGAGCGTGACGAATGGCCATAAGAGTGTCCATCGTTTCGCCGGACTGCGAGATCGCCACGACGAGAGTCTTCTCGTTGACCACGGGATCGCGATAGCGGAATTCGTGCGCGAGCTCAACTTCGACCGGGATGCGACACCAGTGCTCGATCGCGTATTTGGCGACGTGCCCAGCGTATGCTGCAGTTCCGCACGCGACAACGATGATCTTGTCCACCGAACGCAGAACCGCTTCGTCGATGCGCAGTTCGTCAAGATGAAGGCGACCGTCGCGGCTGGTGCGCCCGCGCAGCGTCTCGGCCACAGCCTTGGGCTGTTCATGGATCTCCTTGTCCATGAAGGTGTCGTATCCGTCTTTCACGGCCGCTGAAAGATCCCAATTGACCTCAAAACGCTTACCTTCGGCCGGCGTGCCGTCAAAGTTGACCACCGTGACATCGTCCGGCGTAATGCGAACCGCCATGTCCTGGCCCAACTCCAGGGCGTCCGACGTCGAACCGACGAATGCCGCGACGTCCGAACCCAGGAAGTTCTCGCCCTCCCCCAGGCCGACAACGAGCGGCGAGTTCCTTCGGGCCGCGACGACTTCGGAATCCGATGCCATTCCAACAAGCGTGAACGACCCTTCTAAGCGGGAAGCAAGGCGGCACAAAGCCGCAAGAAGGTTGCCGTCTTTTTCGTATTCGAGCGCGAGGTGATGCGCTGCGATCTCGGTGTCGGTCTCCGAGCGCCGGAAAATTCCTCGCTGGTCAAGCTCGAGAGCCAACTCCTGGTAGTTTTCGATGATTCCGTTGTGAACGACGGCAACGGCTCCGTCGTAGCTGACGTGAGGGTGGGCATTTTCATCCGTGGGCCCGCCGTGAGTTGCCCACCTGGTGTGGCCAATCGCAGCCGTGCCTTCAGGCAGAGGGTTGTGATTGAGCGCCGACCTCAGGTTGTCAAGGCGCCCGGCCCTTTTGACCGCGCTCATCCCTTCGGGTCCGGCGACGGCGACGCCGGCGCTGTCATACCCCCGGTACTCCAAACGGGCGAGGCCTTCGAGAACGAGGTCCAGCGGGCGCACACTCGCGGGACCGTGACCGACATATCCAACTATTCCGCACATGGCTGTAGTCTAACCGTACCGAGGGCCCTTTTTAAGCCCGGCGCGTGAGGCTGTTCGCGAGGAGGACAGTTCCTTTCGAACCACACTTCTTTTCGGTAGGTTTCTATTCATTCACCGGAAGATGTGAAGTGGCGTGAAGACGGCATAAACGCCGTTACAATTGAATCCATGATCGCCCCCGCGCACATTGGGCCGAGCGCCACACCGCCCGCTTCCCACGTGATCGACTTCTCCTATAACGAATGGGCAAGGCTCGCTCAATCCACACCTCTCCCGCTGACGCATTCGGACATCCGTCGCCTCTCCGCCCTGGGCGATCCCATCGATTTGGAGCAGGCCGATGCAATCTATCGCCCGCTGTCGGCCCTATTACAAATGTACACGGCAGAGGTCGGCGCCCTTCACGGCAAAACCTCCCAGTTCCTGGGGCTGCGCGAGGAACGCACGCCCTTCGTCATCGGGATTGCCGGGTCTGTCGCGGTGGGCAAATCGACCACGGCACGCCTGCTGCGCGAGCTTTTGCGGCGCTGGCCCGCCACCCCGCGGGTGGAGCTGGTGACCACCGACGGATTTCTTTATCCCAACGCCATACTGGAAGAACGCGGCTTGATGGATCGCAAAGGATTTCCAGAGTCGTACAACCGCCAGGCCCTTATCGATTTCCTCAAAGCCGTCAAGGCGGGCACAAACAATGTGCGTGCACCGATTTACGACCACATCATCTACGACATCGTCCCCGGCACTTCCATAGAGATCAACC
>CAUSGP010000231.1:0-3697 GCA_963531075.1 uncultured Actinomycetaceae bacterium
AGGTGATTCGGATGCGAATCGGGAACCGCCCCGCGCCCCGTCAGCGTCGTAACCACCGGGATGTTGCCGAGCTCGGAAAGTTCAGCGACGGCCTGTGAAGCGCCCGAACGAATCGCGCCACCTCCGACGTACAAAACGGGACGCGACGCCGTGGACATGAGACGGGCGGCTTCGCGAACCTGGCGAGCATTGGGTTTGAGCACCGGATGATATCCGGGCAAATCCATCTCGGGAGGCCAAACGAAGTCCGCTTCTTCGACTTGCGCCGACTTCGTGATGTCGACGAGCACCGGCCCAGGCCGCCCCGTCGATGCCAAATGGAAAGCCTCCGCGATACGCGCCGGGATCTCCTCCGCGCTAGTGACGAGGAACGAGTGTTTGGTCACCGGCATCGTGATGCCCACAATGTCGGCTTCCTGGAAAGCATCCGAACCGATGGCGTTGGCGCCCACCTGGCCTGTGATGGCCACGATCGGCACCGAATCCATATGCGCGTCCAAAAGCGCCGTCACGAGGTTCGTGGCACCCGGCCCCGACGTGGCGATGCACACACCGACCTTGCCGGTGGCCAAAGCATAGCCTTCGGCGGCGTGGCCCGCGCCCTGCTCGTGGCGTATGAGAATGTGGCGGAGCTTATCCGATTGATAGATGGGATCGTAAGTGGGGAGGATCGCCCCGCCGGGCATGCCGAATACGACGTCGACGCCGAGTTCTTCAAGCGAGCGAACGATCGAACGGGCTCCCGTCGACTTCTCCCGAATGGAAGCTTGCGCCTTTTCGGCATGGCTGGCGGCCGCATCGGCCGGCGTCAGCTGTTTGGCCATGGGCTCCTCCTTTTTGAGCGTCTCATTGCATCGTTTTCAGTTGTCCGGCGAGGCCGCCGGGGCGTCCATGCGGCGCAAACCGCGCCACGGCATGAAAAAAGCCCCTCCTACGAGGGGCGCGCAGCACGAAACTAGCAAGCGTTGGCCACGCGCCCGTTTCGTACCGAAAGGATCTTCATGAGCAAGAGGTTAACCCGTTGACCTCCTCCGGACCAAGCCGCCACGCTTATATCTCATATTTTGGATGACAATATCAGAATATGAAACGCTCCATAATGCACAGTAAAATACAAAGGGTGACTGAAAAACACTCGCCCGAGTCCCTTGCCGTCCACACCCGTTTGGCCCATCAAACGCACGTCGTCCTCAGGCTCGGGCAGTACATGCTCGCCTCCGGGGCATCTGCTTTTCGCGTGCAGGACGGAATGGCCCGCCTGGCTCGCGCCGTCGGCATCGAGAGACTGCACGTGCAAATGACCTACACGACGATCACGGCAACCGCATGGGCCAACGGGACGTTCCGAACGGAGGTCGTCGAACAGCGGAACCTCGGGGTGAATGCTGACCGAATCGACCGCTTCAACGCCTATGTCCAGTCACTGCCGGACGTGCTCCTAGTCGAAGACGCCATCAGGGACATAGAGAGCATCCACAAGCGTCCCGTCCTCTACTCGATTCCCGTCTCTGCAACAGCTTCCGGTTTGGCGTGCGCGGGCTTCGCTTTCCTCAACAAGGGCGGACTCATCGAATGCCTCGCCGTCATGGTCGCCGCGCTTATCGGCCAAGCCGTGCGCAGACTGTTGATCAAAAGGCACGTCAACCATTTCATGACGTGGATGGTATGCGGGTTTGTCGCTTCTGGGCTCTACATGGCCGTTGTAGGCACCCTTCAAAGCACGAATGTCATCGACGCCACCCATCAAGCGGGCATGGTTTCCGCCGTTCTCTTCCTCGTCCCCGGATTCCCTCTCGTCACATCGATACTCGACCTCATACGGCAGGATTTTATTGCGGGCATCTCACGCGGAATCTACGTCGTCATGCTTCTGATCGCCACAGCGGCATCCGTGTGGGCGGTATCGAGCATCTTCCATTGGTCGATTTCCACGACGCAGCCCGGGTATCATCTCGATCCTCTCCCCTTGACCGCCGGGCGTGCACTAGCAACCTTCATCGCGGCATACGGTTTCGCCATGCTCTTCAACGCCCCCGCCCAGGCCTGTCTCTTGGCGGGGCTCAACGGAACGATTATCAACGTCGCTTGGCTCCTGGGCCAGGATCACAATCTCAATCCCGTAGCCGCTGTGGGCATGGCCGCCTTCTTCTCCGGCATCATCGCCCATGTCTTTTCCAGGTATTCTCGCCATTCACGTGTGACATTGTCCGTTCCTGCCGTCGTCGTCATGATTCCGGGCGTCCCGCTGTACCGCGCGATGACGGCCATGAGCGCGGGGCAAGGCGTCCTACCGGCTCTCGAATCGACGGTGACGTTGCTCTTGACGACGACGGCGATCGGCGTGGGCCTGGCGCTAGCGCGTGTGGTCACCGACAAGCATTGGCGAATGGAACAGCCGCCGGAAGTGCCCACCCTCGGAGACTCGACCGCAACGATCCCCGAGCCGTTCAGGCATTCATGAGTACCCTCGGTTTCCCTTTTCCACATTTCCGGGCCTGCTGAGCACTTCCAAACACCCCACACTCCCCAAATCAACCTCTTAGGACCGTGCTCGACAAGTCCGGAGTCCTAGCAAACCTTCACGTCTTGCAAATCTGAATCTTCGCAGGTTTCTCAAGCCACAAGCTTCGGAGGAAGCATTTCTGAGGCTGCGTTTGCAAAATGCGACAGCCCTTCAGAGTGCTCAGAATGCAGCTTTCGAAACTGCGTCGCGTTCCAGGGCTACAGGCTTCCAAGTATGTGAGCGAGGAGAATTTTCACGATCATGGCCACGGGATAGACGAGAGCGTCTCCAAGCGCCACGCGTGGATCGGTACCGGTGCGCCCGTTGGCGAAGGCCAAGACGGCAGGCTGGGTTTGGGCCCCGCCTAACAAGCCTGAAAGCTTCGTCCCGCCCATCTTGAACACGCCCCGCATAATGGCGTATAGGCTGACCGCCACGAGCACGGTAGTCATGAATCCGAGGATCAGGATTTTCCACCAATGCCCTCCGGAGAAAGCACTGAGGATTTGCGTGCCGGCGTTGCTACCCGCCCGCGCGAGGAACATCAACAGTCCCAATTCCGCCAAAACCGCATTCGACGTGCTCGGCAACGCCGTGATGAATGGGCCTATTCTTCCAACTTTGCCCATGATCAAACCGACGATGAGGATTCCTGCCGCATACCCGAGGGCGAAATGACCTCCCCCGGGGATCGGGAACTTGATCTCGCCTATGAGATACCCGAGGGCCAGTCCTAGCCCCAGCGTCACGGGATTAATGTCGCTCAAGCCTTTGGCGGAGTCGCCGAACCACTTGGAAATTTCCTTGAGTTTCATAGTGGGGCCGACGACGCGCACACGGTCGCCCAACTCGATCATGAAATTCGGCATCGCGAGCATGTCGGCATCGCCTCTGCGAACGCGCGATATCTTCGCGCCCCACCGCTCTTCGAGTATCTCATCGAGCTCAGCGACCGTCTTTCCCGCATGGCTGTGCTTCGAAACGGTGATGCGTCGAAAATCGAGCATCCGGCGATCCGACCGCAGAGAATGGCTGGATTTGTGCCCCAGGTGTTTGAGCGCGTTGTTGACGTTCTCGATCGTTCCGGCGATCGTCACAAGATCGTCCTTTTCGAGCACTTCGCTATTGTCGGGAACCCAGATCGGTCCTTTTTCCCCTCTCCGCATTCGGGAAATTTCTATGGGGCCTCCCCGC
>CAUSGP010000232.1:0-3692 GCA_963531075.1 uncultured Actinomycetaceae bacterium
GTGAGCGATTCGACTTTCGACTCCAAGCTTTCGACGCGGGCGGCTTCCGCTTCCTCCGCGGCGATCCTTTCCTCCAGCTGCTCAATGGTCTGAGGCAAAGATGCGGCTTCCCTTTGCGCTGTTTCGACGTTTGTGACGGCCTGGTCGAGGGCCTGGCTGGCTATATCCCGTTCTTTGAGCGATGCCACCAGCCCCTCTTCGGCTTTGGCGAGCTCCGTGAGGCGGCCAGTGAGCGAGGTCATGTCTTCCAGGGCGGAGGTCTGTGATGCGAGGGTCGATGCGTTGACCTGATCGGCGGAAGCGGGAAGAATCGCGATCGCAGAGCCGGTGTGCGAGGTGCAAGCCCGGCGCGAGAGTGAACCTTCGACGTCGTTCGGGCGTGAAGCCGAAGATCTTAAAAGCAGAAAGGCCCGCTTGGCCGTATCGTGGGCGAGGGCGGCCCTGTCGAAAGCGGTGATGAACGGGTCGACGCGGGCTCCGAGAGCGTGTGCCGCGAGGCGATCCTCGAGGCCGTTGATTTCATGCGCGTTTTTCTTCAGCTTGCTTTGAGTGGCTAAGAGGCGTGAACGTTTCTCGACGCGGGTGGCGAGTTCGACCGCCGCACGTGCCTCCTCTTCGCGTTTTCCAGCGAGCCGGAAGGCTTGGGCTGATGTTTCTTCCGCTTCTTTGCTTTCTCTTTCAGCTCGGAGAACCAGCGTTTCGGCGATTTTCGAAACCGTTTTGGCGTCGGCAGGATCGTGGGCGCCGCCGACGGCGTTCGTTAGTTCAGCCTTGGATTCGGCATCCAAACGGAGCGTCGTGGACAATCCCTCGGCTGCCAAAGCCCATTCCAGACGTGCCGAATCGACCTTGGACTGCGCCGTGGCGGCCTTTTCTTTGAGCAGATCGGCGACGCGCCTATAAGACGATGTATCCAAAATTTGCTCCAGTAAAGCAGTGCGCTCCGTCGAATCCAGTTTTAGGAAATCTGCGAATTTTCCTTGAGGCAAGATGACCGTTTGGAGGAATTGTTCGCGGTTGAGACCCACGAGGCGCGTGATCGCGGTTCCCGTCCCCGCGGGTTTCGTCTCCAGTATTTCGCCGTTGCCAAACCGGCCTTCGTCGACGGCGCTTTCCGAAAGGCGCCATAATTTGGCCGAGGCATTCGTGGGATTCTTGTTTCCCGCTTTGATCCACTGGGGCGTGCGACGAACGCGAAAGGTTCCCGCATCGACGGAAAACACGAGATCAACGTAGGACTATTGGGACGGATTCACGTGGGTGGAGCGCATTCTGTCATCGGTCGAATCCCGCCCTCCTGCGACGCCTCCGTAGAGCGCCCACGCAATGGCATCGATGATAGTTGACTTTCCCGAGCCGGTGGGCCCTTCTAGGAGGAAGAGACCTCCAACCGTCAAGGTGTCGAAATTGATCGCGAAAGTTCCCGCAAAGGGCCCTATGCCCGAGATCTCCAATCGCCGCAGTCTCATCGGGCCCTGCGCCCCCGCGTGAAGAATGCGCTGCCCCGTTCGGATTCGTCGGCCGTGTTCCTCACCTTTCTTGCGCTTGGAGGCGTTTGTGTCATCGTCTTTCTCCCTGTAACCGCGCGGTTTCCCACACCTCTTCGAGGATTTTTCGTTCTTCCTCAGTCAGCTCGCGGTTGCCCGAGGAGACCATGAAAGACGAAAGGATGTCGATGGGAGCCATCGATGCGATTGATTCGGCCGATCCGCCCGAGGACACCCGATCTTGGGGACGATGCTGGAGTTCGAGCACATTGTCGAAGGCCCTGTATACCCGGGCCGCCATGTCCGCCGGGCGACTGGAATCCGTCACGACGATACGAAAGAACGCTTCGGCGGTTTCATGTGGCGCCCAGGCTTCGAGCTCATCCAGACTTCCTATTAGCGTACGGACCGTACGCCACGTCGGAGAGGGCACAATCTCAGTTTCGACTCGGGAACCGTCAATGTGAAGGAGAACGGAACTTTTCGGCTTAGTCTCAGAGAACGAGAAGGGTAGGGGCGACCCCGAATACCGCATTGGCGGATCGTCTGGACCTCCCGCTCGTTGCGGTGAATGCAGATGGCCGAGCGCGACGTAGGAAATCGGCCCCGGCCCTTCGTCACCCAGGCGAAAGAGGCCGGACGGGGCGCTGTCGACGCCGCCCACAGCGATGTCTCGCTCTGAATCGGAGGGCTCCCCGCCGGTGACGAACGCATGGGCCATCACGATGCGCGCGACATCCTGCGAACGCTTCCGGATGTCAGAGGCGACCAGTTGCAGCGCGGCTGCGAGAACGGCCTCGTGAGAGCGTGGCAAAAGTGCTTCCGCGTTACTCGTTCCGTTGGCGGCGGCGATGTTTTCGTCTCCGGATGAGGCCGACCGGTCGCCGTTGCCGCCGGCGTGAGGGACAGTGCTGTTTCCGTTGTCCGACCCCTCGTCGCTCCTGTTTTCCACGACATCGCCGCTCGCGCCGTGCGTAACCACAGTGCTTTCATTTCCCGGAAACGTGCCATTGGCCGGGACCGTGGCCTTCCCTTTCCCCGGGGCGTCGAAAGAAGGGAAGGCCTTTGATTCGTGCGGTTCTAGAGTTTCCGGGGCATTGCCGGATGCGAGATTTCTCCGTTCGACGTCGGGATCGAGGTAGGGGATCGGATAGACGTATGCCCTGTTCCCGTCTTTTCCAAAAATTTCGACGGGATTTCCGCACTGGCGCGCATCCGTTCGCATGTGGATGTTCGGACGCATGACGGATGCGCCGAAACCCAGCCTCTGTGGCGAATCGTGGTTGCCGGATGTCGCGATCACCGTGGTGAGATGGGCCAATTCGGCCAGGGTGCGGTCGAAAAGTTCAACGGCTGACGTCGGCGGTACGGCTCGGTCGTAGACGTCGCCGGAAATAAGAACGGCGTCGATTTCGCGGCTTTTGACCAAATCGATGAGATGGCTGCACCACAGTTCGAACGCGGGTGTTAGATCCGCCCTGTGGAGACTTCGCCCGAGATGCCAATCGGATGTGTGGAGAATTAGCATGAAATCAACCTAACTGGGGCCTCCGACACTTTTCATGGCAGTGGATTTCCGGCTTCGTCCTATCGTCATCAGAGTCATCGCCGCCCGTCGGATCCTCTGGGCGGACGCATACATCCCGCAGCTGGGCGGGCGCATGCGACTGTCCTCGCGGTTAGGCTTCAGTGTTTTCGCCGGAGTTGACAGGAGGGAGCGCGCTCCAGGGAAAGGCGATCCAACGATCCGTGCGTTTCCACACGTATTCGCACCTGAGGACTGTTCGAGGCTTCTCGTAGAGCACCGCCGTTTGAATTTCGCTGGCGTACTGCTGGCAGATCTCGTGGACAAATTTGAGGGTGCGTCCGGAGTCGGCGACGTCGTCGACGATGAGAACTTTCTTGCCCGACATGCCGTGATTGTCGGGAACGGGGTCGACCAGGCGAGGATCGAGAAGGGTGGTTCCGATTCCCGTGTAGAACTCGACGTTGAGGACGAGCAGACTCTTGATGTCCAGAGCGTACCCGATGGAACCGGCGGGAAGGAGGCCTCCCCTGGCCACGCATACGATGATGTCGGGGCGAAATCCCGAATCCCATACGGATCTGGCCAACTCGCGGCAAGCTTCCCCGAAATCATCCCAGGTGAGTATCTCGCGCTCATCAGTCATGGATTAATTATGCCGTTTCGGGCTTGCCCGGGGG
>CAUSGP010000233.1:0-3658 GCA_963531075.1 uncultured Actinomycetaceae bacterium
CACGGACGTCATCCGCATTGGGCTGGCCGGCAATCTCACCTCCTTCAAAATATGGTCGACCGATGGGGTGCCGACCAGGGGCGATTCGATCTACTTCAGCAGCCAAGTGGTCGGGTACGGAACAAGGCCGGAAGAGTCCGTCAACTACGTCGACGCCCACGACAACGAAACCCTTTTCGATCTGAATATGTGGAAAATGCCAAGCGGCTCGCGCATGTCGGACAGGGTGCGGATGAATACACTTTCGCTGGCAGCCGCAACTCTCGGGCAGTCCCCAGTGTTCTGGCGGGCTGGAACTGATCTCTTGCGCTCGAAGTCTATGGATCGCAACTCTTACAATTCTGGCGATTGGTTTAACGCCGTCGATTGGTCGGGTGAGCATTCCAACTTCGGTGTCGGGCTGCCGCCGGCGCGTGACAATTCCGCCAGATGGAACGCAATGAGCCCCTATATGTCCGACCCGGCGAACAAGCCCGACAAATCAGATATAAAGGCTGCACACGCCCAGGCCCTCGACCTTCTCAGGCTTCGATCGAGCACCCCTCTCTTTACCCTGGGCGACGCCGAGGCGATCCATCAGAAGGTCACGTTCCCCAATTCGGGTTCCAAGGCGACCCCCGGGCTGTTGGTAATGCATATCGACGATACGAAAGGAGAAGAGCGCGATCCGCAGCTTGACGCGATTCTGGTGGTTTTCAATGCCTCTCCGGCGCCGATCGCCGAACAGATCAAAGGAATGGAAGGCAAAAATTACGAGCTTTCTGAGGTCCAGGCGCAGGGTGAGGACGACGTCGTCAAAACGACCGTTTGGGATAGGGGGACCGGGACGATCACGATTCCGGCAAGAACGGTTGCGGTGCTCACGCTCGCCCAGAAGCCGATGCCACGGCACGAGAAAGCCAAGGCCGCAAACCGAGTGAGATAGCGAAGCGAAGGAACGGCGAAGCGACTCTCGCCATACGGGCATGCCAACGCCTAAGATTGGGCCCGGGAAGAAGGAACTTCCCGGGCCCGGTTTACCGGGTGGCCGGGAACAACGAAAGGAAAAAATGTGAACGCACCCGTCGATCCGACGCACACTGCGGCATGGGCGAAGCTCACTGAGATCGCCTCTGCCTACACGCCCGATTTCCGGCGGGATTTCGCCGACGACCCTCAGCGTGCCGAGAGGTATTCTCGCCGGGCGGCCGACCTCTTTGTTGACCTGTCAAAGGACTATCTCAATGAGGATATCCTCGCCGCCCTGCTCGAACTTGCAAAGGAGACGGGCGTGGCCGCACGTCGCGACGCCATGTATGCCGGTGAGCATATCAATGTCACCGAGGATCGTGCGGTTCTCCACACCGCGCTGCGCAGACCCGCAACCGACGAGCTGACGGTCGATGGCCAGGACGTGGTCGCCGATGTTCACGACATCCTCCAAAGGGTCTACGATCTCGCGAGGCGTGTGCGCTCAGGCGAGTGGACGGGGGCCAGCGGCAAGCCGATCCGCACTGTCGTGAACATTGGCATCGGCGGCTCGGACCTCGGTCCGGTCATGGCCTATGAGGCGCTCAAGCCGTATGTCAAAGACGGGCTGGAGTGCCGCTTCATCTCCAACATTGACCCCGCCGACGCGGGGGAGAAGCTTCGCGGCGTCGATCCGGAGACGACGCTGTTCATCATCGTCTCGAAGACTTTCACCACTCTGGAGACTCTCACCAATGCGAGAGCATGCAGATCCTGGTTGCTCAGCGGCCTTGCCGAGCGCGGCGTCGAGACGAAAGGCGCCGTCTCCAAGCACTTCGTCGCCGTCTCCACGAACCTCGAAAAAGTCGCTGAATTCGGCATCGATCCGGCGAACGCTTACGGATTCTGGAACTGGGTAGGCGGACGCTATTCGGTGGACTCGGCCGTGGGCACGTCGCTGGCCATCGCTATAGGTCCGGAGAATTTCGCCGATTTCCTGGGTGGCTTCAGGGCGATCGACGAGCACTTTGCGCAGGCTCCCGCCGCCCAGAACGTTCCTCTTCTCATGGGGCTGCTCAATGTGTGGTATGCCAATTTCTTCGGGGCCGCGACCCATGCCGTGTTGCCCTACTCCCAGTACCTCCATCGCTTCCCCGCCTATTTGCAGCAGCTGACGATGGAGTCGAACGGCAAGCGCGTTCGTTGGGACGGCAGCGACGTGACCACCGGAACGGGCGAGGTGTTCTGGGGTGAAGTCGGAACCAACGGGCAGCACGCCTTCTACCAGCTTATTCATCAGGGAACTCAGCTGATCCCGGCAGATTTTATCGCCTTCGCCACTCCGCACCACCCGCTCGTTGACGAGGACGGCACGGACCAGCACGAGCTGTTCCTCGGCAACTTCTTCGCCCAGACCAAGGCTCTTGCCTTCGGGAAGACGGCCGAGGAAGTTCGCGCCGAAGGCACTCCCGAAACGATCGTGACCGCGCGCGTCTTCCCCGGAAATAAGCCGACGACGTCGATTATGGCCCCCGAGCTCACGCCGTCCGTCCTCGGCCAGCTCATCGCTCTCTACGAACACATCACCTTCGTGCAGGGCGCCGTTTGGGGCATCGATTCCTACGACCAGTGGGGTGTGGAGCTGGGCAAGCAGATGGCCAAGGATTTGGGCCCGGCCATTTCCGGTGACACCGATGCCCTCGCAGCCCAGGATTCCTCAACCGCGGGGCTGATTGCCTATTACCGGGCCAATAGGAAGTAGATAGAAAAACGGCCGGTTGGCGGGCTCTGCGGATCTACCGCCGACCGGCCGTAAAACGTCCCTTTCATGGGCTTGCGCCTGCAGCCAATGAAAGGGTCCTTTATTTTTAAATGTTTTAGATTCATCTAATCGATTTTTGGCTTTTTCGCCATTTAACTGTATCCAAATATTGCTATTGATAAATTTTGCTTTCATAGTTTCTGATTCTGGGGAGAGCTGCACCTTAATTTTCTTTCTGGTGGGTGGAAGATCTTTTGTGCCGACGATAGTCTGAAGACATGTCGATAGCGATGGTTTCGAGGGGACAAGTGCCCACCGGTGGCTTCGATCCACTTCGATGCTGAGGGTTCTGACCCGTGTGAAGTCTCGAATCGACAGGGTGTAAGTGAGAGGTAAGTAGTGATAGCGGACAGGGGGAAGATGGTCCCGTGGGGATTGTTTATCTCGATAAAGACAATTTCGATGCGCAGCTGAAGGTGTTGCAATCGGCCGGTGACAGTTTTCAGAAAGCCAAGAAGACGTTTCACTGCAGTGTCAACAGTTCGGGTGAAGTCTGGTCGGAGCTAAGCGAACTGAGGCAATTCGATCCGCCTTTACGAGCATCGCTGCTAACGGTGAATCGACAGCTGGGGGAAATATCTTTGCGATATAAGAACGTCGTTCTCAATCTCAAGAAGGCGGTCATGGATTTCGATGATGTCGACGCCGCACAGCGGATAACGTACATGGAAGAGTTGGCCGGTTTGACCGACCAGTTTTCGTATACGTCCCCGGAATGGGTGGCCGATCTACAGGCAAAGAAAACGGCGGACGATGAGGGAGGGAAATAAGCATGGAGACTCCTAACGTTGAGAAACTTCGTGGAATTGGCCAGTGGGACCCCAGGGTCAATGACGAGACGAATCGAGCTTTGGGCGAAATCAAGAATGAACTCGACATTGTGGCAGA
>CAUSGP010000234.1:0-3655 GCA_963531075.1 uncultured Actinomycetaceae bacterium
CGTGGCCCACTAATTTGTGGACCTTACCCTCTGTGGCGATTGTGCAACCTCCCTCGGTGAACTGGATATCCAGCCCGCCGGCGGTGAACGCCCCGGCGAATACCACGTGTTTGGCGGTGGCGGTGATGTTGATGAAGCCGCCGCATCCGGCCACTTTGCCGTTGAATTTCGAGACGTTGATGTCCCCGTGCGCGTCAGCTTGCGCCAGGCCGAGGATCGTCAAGTCCAGGCCGCCGCCGTCATAGTAGTCGAATTGCTCGTGCATGCCGATTTGGGCGAGCACGTTGTAGGAATGGCCGAAGTTCTTGTCGTCGGCGGGAGTCCCGCCGACAGCGCCGGCCTCGATGGTCAGCAGGGCATACTCAGAAACTCCTTCTTCGGCCAGGACGATCCCGACGTCGGCAGGCACGCCCACCCCGAGGTTCATGACCTGACCCGGACGGATCTCCATGGCCGCGCGGCGGGCCATCACCTTGCGGATCGTCAGTGGCAGCGGCTCGACATTCGAGACGGGAACCTTAACCTGACCGGAAAATGCCGGGTTGTACTGGGTGTACTCGGTTTGCATGTGGTTGTCTGGCTCGGAGACCACGATGTAATCGATGAGATTGCCGGGAACGCGCACCAGGTTCGGGTCAAGCGAGCCCGTTTTCACCACGGCCTTGGCTTGGGCGATGACGATCCCGCCCGAATTATGTACGGCTTGGGCGATGGGGAGGATCTCCATTTTCAGACCTTCGTGTTCCATCGTCAGATTGCCCATTTCGTCCGCGTACGTACCCCGAATGAGGCCGACGTCAATTGGGAAGCCGCGGTAATACAGGTACTCTTCGCCGTCCAACTCGATGAGTGAGACGAGATCTTCCGTGGTGACTGCGTTGACTTTCGCACCTTCGATGCGCGGGTCCACGAAGGTGCCGAGCCCCACTTTTGTCACGACGCCGGGGCGGTGTGCCGCAATCTCGCGGTATAGGGCCGTTATGACGCCCTGCGGCAGGTTGTAGCATTCGAGCTTGCCGTCGGCCGCGAGTTGGCCTAGGGCGGGGGAGGCGGACATGATTCCGCCGATCCAACGCTTGACGAGACCCTCGTATGAGAGTTTGCCGAGGCCTTCACGTTTGCCGCGCGCACCCACCGCGGAAGAGTTGACGATCGTCAGGCCGTGCGGGCCCTCGCCGGCCAGCCACCTTTCTTCTAGGGCTGCGATGACCTCTTGGTTGACGCAGGCTAAACCGAAACCGGAAAACGCGACGGTGTCTCCGTCTCTGATGAGTGCGGCCGCTTGGCTCGCGCTGATTACCTTGGTCATCGTCGCTCCTTCGGAATCGTTTGGCGGAAGATCGGGGTGCTTCGGCGTCGAGCCCGGGTGTTCCGTATGAGGCCCGGGTGCTTCGGCGTCGGGCCGTTCACCCTTGTTCCGTTGCGGAACGAGTGCCGTAACGGCCCCTGACCGCCCGCGGAATAGAACATTATCGAGCCTACTCCCGTAAATCGGACTACTTTGGTCCTATATCTGAGGAGGGGGGGCTTCTTACTCTTGTTCTGTGAAGCGCGGCACGGGCTCGCGGGCTTCGACGACGTCGTCGAGTCCCGGGAACGTCGCCCGTCCCGAATAGAGAAAGGTGCGATGAAGAATGGACTTCAGCCTCAGCGAAGAGCAGCAACTCCTGTTGGAGAGCCTCGATGAAATCCTCGACCAGTATGCGTCCCCCGCTTACGTGGCCGAAGTGGACCGAGAGCATCGCCAGCCCGTCGAATTCAAGAGGGCGTTGCAGGAGGCGGGCTTCCTCTCTCTTGGCATACCCGAAGAATACGGCGGAACGCCGGTGGACATGGTGACGATGTGCCTCATCGGTGAGAGGGTCGCCTCGCGCGGCCTCAACCTGGGATACGCTACCGAAATCCTCCAGGTTCTTGACATCCTCGAATTTGGTTCGCCCGAGCAGCGTGAATCGGTTCTAGGCATATTGCAAGACGGCGGTGTCCCCTTTGCCCTCGCCTTCACCGAACCGCAGGCCGGATCGGATTCCTCGGCAATGAAGATGACGGCCGAGCATCGTGACGGAAAAGTACATTTCAATGGCACGAAAACCCTCATCACCAACGCCGTCGATACGAAATACCTTCTGACGATGGCTGTCAATCCTGACGCCGAGGATCCGCGCCGCGCCATCTCCATGTACCTCGTTCCCACCGACTCTCCCGGCATCGAGATCTCCCCGATTGTCAAAATGTGCTGGCATACCGCTGATTCTTCCGAGATCTACTACAACGAGGTCGAGGTGGATGAGTCGTGCCTTGTCGGCGTCAAGGGCGAGGGCTTCAAGCAGCTCATGAAGAACTTCGAACTGGAGCGGATCATGACGGCTACCCAGTCCCTCGGATTGGCAGAAGCCGCATTTGAGGACGCCGCGGAGTATGCCGCCACGCGCGTGCAATTCGGCAAGCCAATCGGTTCCTTCCAGCTGGTGCAGGAAAAGCTGACCGACATGGCGATCAAGATCGAGAACATGAAGAACTTCATTTACCACTCGGCGTCGATGGTGGACAATGGCACGCTCGACCGCAAGCAGGCCGCCATGTGCAAGCGTTACTGTTCGATGGCCGCCTTTGAAGTGTGCGACGACGCCCTTCAAATCCACGGCGGCATCGGCGTGACAGAAGGTGTGCGCATCGAACGCCTGTGGCGCGACGCTCGCGGGCACCGCTTCGGCGGCGGAACCGACGAGGTCATGGTGCACGTCGTCGGCCGTCAAATCGTCAAAGAACACACGAAGTAGACGCCGTGGCCGCAGGTGTCTTCGGTGAGACTTGGGGCCGGCTCTCGAATGTGATGGATGAGAAAGCCGTTTGAAGGCGGCTTCCACTCGAAAGGTTATCCAATGTCAGACAAAGTCCGGTACAACCGGTGGTTGATTCTGGCGGCCTCCTGCCTGCTTGTCTTCGCCACCGGGTGCACCTATATATTTTCGGTGCTGAAAACGGCGCTGGGAAAGGAATTCGGCGCTGACGATGCCGTCATGGCCTATTCCGTTCTCAACGCCATTTCGCCGATCCCAATGATCCTCGGCGGCTATTTCGTCGACCGCGGCAAAACCCAGCTGGTCGCATTGACCGGCGGCACATTGTGGGGGCTGGGATGGTTGCTCGGAGGGCTGTCCAGCTCGGGCATGATGTTCATCCTCTGCTTCGGGGTGATCGGCGGCCTCGGCCAGGGGCTCGCCTACACGGCCGCCCTCAACAACACCATGCGTTTCTTCCCCGATCGACGCGGAATGGCCGCGGGCCTCATCACCGGCGCCAATGGCGGCGCGGCGATTGTCATGGCTCCTTTGGCCAATATGATCCGCGATGATAAGGGAATCGTCACCTCGATGTTGGCTTTTGGTGCAGTCTTCCTCGTGGTCGGCGTCATCGTGGCCGCGGTCGTCCGTCAAGCCCCGGCGAATTATGCTCCCGAGGGGTGGACTCCTCCCGCACCGGCATCCGGTGGGCCCGCCTCGGCGGCGAAGAATTTCACCTGGCGGCAGATGTGCATGACTCCCATGTTCTGGCTCATCTTCGTCATCTTCGTTTGCGGAGCCTTTTCCGGCCTGCTCATCGTCGCCAATGCCTCTCCGCTCGCCCAGGGAATGTTCGCCTACACGAAGGCCGA
>CAUSGP010000235.1:0-3612 GCA_963531075.1 uncultured Actinomycetaceae bacterium
TGAATACCGCCAGCGCCCCCACGGCGATTCTCCTGAGGAGCACGGCGCCGAAGCGAATGAGATACTGGCCGCGCAGGCCGCGCCTGCTCGCACCGATCGCCAGCTGGGCAGCGATCTGAGGCGTCTCGCGGCTGACGACGAGCACGGCGAAAAGCGCTGAGACGAGGAAGGCGAGAGCGGCCGAGACAACGCCCGCGAACACCGACACCGTGCGCATCTGCGAGATGGTGGCGCCCAGTGTTTGCGAGATGTAGTCCTGGATCTGCACGACGGTGACCCCGGGCAGTTTCGCGCGCAAGTCCGCTACGGTCCCGGCGGGATCGGCACTTCCCTTGAGGTCGGCGTAGATCACCTGCTGTGCCGGCTGGCTCGCATCGCCCGCGACGGTCTCGGCTGAGGTTTTGGCGGTTTTTCCACCGTTGGTGATGTCCTGATAGACGCCGGTCACCCGCAGTTTCCGCGCGTCGGCGCTTTGTGCGGGCACAGTGGCTGAAGGGCCACCACTGCTCGTCTGCCGTTCGGGAGAGGCACCGCCGGCTTTACCTTCAGAGATGCCGTCACTAGCTTGTCCTTCAGAAGCGCCGCCGCCAGCTTGCGTCCGTGAGGATGCCCCATCGCCTGCTCCTCCTTGCGGAACCGCGAGCGTCACTGTGTCTCCGACGTCGGCCCCCACTTCTTTTGCCTGATTCGCGGAAAGGGCGATGTCGTTCGGAGCGACGGGGGCTTTCCCTCTCATATAGTTCACCGGGAACGCAGTGTGATCGCCGCTTTCGACCAGCACCACGCTTTTCTTTCCTCCGGCGGCGGTCATGTCATACCGATGGGTGGTCATCTTGACGGCCCGGGAGACGCCTGGGGCGGCTTTGACCCGCGCGAAGGTTTCGGCGAGTCCGGCGGCGTCACCCTGAGAGGAATCAATCTTCTTCACGTCCATGCGCACGTCGGCACTGCCGATTCCCAGGTACGTGGCAAAGCCCGGGGCCTCCATCGTGGTAACAACGCACACCGGCAGGATCATCACAATCGTGCACACGCTGAGAACCCCGAACAAAAGCGCGTAGGCGGGCCGGAAAGCCTCGCGCACGCCCATCCACAGCCACACCGGAGCGCGCTTGAAGGACGCCAGCTTGAGGTGATGGCGCCTGGGGCGGATCTTCCCGCTGACGCCGGTGCGCAGCGCCTGAACGGTCGAAAGCTTGTCGATGCGCCGCAAAAGCAGCAGGCAGAACCCGATCATCAGGAGCCCGAGCGCCGTGGCCGCGGCAAACGGGACGACAACGTCCCACGCCCCTGCGGCGGGCTCTCCGAGATAGAGAAGCACGGCCTCATCCAGGGTCGCCGCCAGAGGGAAGGACAGGAGGTAGCCCACAGCCGTCCCCAGCCCCGTCAAAGCGAGATATTTAACCAGGTAGAGGCGCTTGATCCCGCGCGGCGGCGCGCCAACCGCCTTGAGCACACTGATCTGCGGAAGGTCCTCCTCCATAGCCGCAAGGAAGGTATATCTGAGAATGAGCGAGGCGACGATCACCAGCAGAATCGCCACGAGCAGCGCCACGGCGGCGATCGGCACCGTCGTCACGCCGTTCATCAGCTTGAGAATGGACGTGTCGATCGTGATTCCCTTGCTCGAAAACCCGCTCGCCTCAAAATCGGAAAGAAAAGACGACGCGTCAGTTCCCGGGGCCAAACGGAATTCCATGAGGTATTCGGGCTCTAAACGCCTGTCGAATTCGGCAAAGTCACTGGAATGGATGACAAGCCGCTTGGACGTGACCATCGAGGGGTTCATCTGCGGGTCGCGGACGAAATCGACCACCTTGAGCTCGCGGCTCCACGAGCCGCTTTGGACGCGCACGACGTCGCCCACCTTCGCCGCGCCCTCGGCCTTGTAATGGACGGGGAGCGCTATCTCCCCCCGGCCTGGGCGCGCCGGCTTTCCGTCCTGGCCCAACAGAAAGTCGAAGCGCTCGGGGGCGGTGACGAAGGCCGGCTCCAGCACTGAATCGGCCTGGCTCTTGCCCGCGATCGTCAGTTGCCGCACGGGCACGGGCAGGGAGCGCATGAGGTGGTAGTCCTTGACGTCCGAGCGCCCGCCGGCCCATTGCGCGACGGCTTTCGCGTTGGGCGTCCCGGTGTACATGTGTACGACGTCGGGCGGCTTCGTCTCTTTCCACAGGGAGTTGACCGCGAAACCCGCGCGTATCCCGAGTGCCGCGCTCATGGCGACAAGGGCCACGGCCAGGGATGCGAGGACCGTCAGCGCAACGGATTGGGCGACGCCACGGCGCAGGTCTGCGCGAAGCATGCGAAGCAGCATTAGGAAACCCCCATCCCGCCAAGAACGTCCATGCACCCGATAACGTCCTTGTGCCCCGTTGCATCCGTACGTTTGGTGACATTCGCGAGTTTGGCGATGTCCGCCCCGTCGATGGGGTTCGTGCGCTCAGTGACGCTCCTGCATTCGCCGGCATTCGTGTGCTCGGTAACGTAGGTCCCCTCACCGGCACCCGTGTGCCCGATAACGTGGGTTCCCCCGCCGACATTGGCGCACTCGGCAACGCCAGCCCCCTCGCCGGCATTCGTCCCCTCGACGATACCGGCGCGCTTGGCGTGCACCGCGGCCGCGACGCCGATGAGCGCGATCCCCATAATCGTGACAAGCAGGGCGGTTCCGCGCCCCCGCCCCGTTTGGAACACCGTTCCAACGGATCCCGCAAGCAGGCCTCCAGTGCGCAGCAGGGGCTCGAAAACCTTGTCCGCGAGCGGCCCGGCGAGGACGAAAGCCACAACGTATCCGAGCTGGGAGATCATGCCGATCGTCCCCCACACCCGAGCCTGCTGCTCGTTGGGTATGGACGAGCGGATGATGACCTCGGCCCCGGCATTGCACAGAGCGAGCGAGGCGAAAAGGACGAAGCCGGCCACTGATGCCCACCAGGCCACGGGCCGGATCGGCAAAAGTGCCATGGCCACGCCCGCCCCGAACATCCCTGCGGCTAGCAAGGCCGCCGGCCGCGCATTCTTCGCCATACCCACAACCGCAGCTCCGGCGAACATTCCCACGGAGGCGATCGTTTCAACCGTCCCTTCCGTCCTTGTTCCCACGTACGGCAGGAGAATCGGCTTGAGAAGCGTTTGCAGAAAACCAATGACGAAAACGGCCATCGTCATGAGCCCAACCACCAGGCGCACGTTTCTCCGCGAAGCCACCGCGCGCCAGCCGGCCAACAGTTGGGCCATAAATCCCTCTTCCTCAGCTCCCCCGCTCGTACTTCCGGCGGCTTTACGGACGACGACGCTGCAAACGACCGTGACCAGGCAGGTGCTCGCGTCGACCAGCAGTAACGCACGAAGCCCAACCGCCGGAAGCAGGAATCCGGCCAGCAGCGGCGAGATGAGGTACTTGGAGGAGGCAGCAAGCTGGAGCATGCCAGAAGCCCGAACATACTCGTCCGGCCCGACGAAGTCGTTGACGCTTGCGCGCAGTGCGGGCTCGGTAAGGGCGGCGAAGCACGAGGAGGCGACAATGCCCAGGCAGATGAGCCCAATCTCCGGATTCTCGGAGGAAACCGCCGCAATGACGATGAGCAGGCCGCCAACCGAGCCACCGTC
>CAUSGP010000236.1:0-3562 GCA_963531075.1 uncultured Actinomycetaceae bacterium
CCTGTTGGCCGATGCGACGACGTCGGCGGCGGTGGGGCCGCCGGATTTGTCCATCCGCATGTCCAGGGGGCCGTCGCTGGAGTATGAGAAGCCACGGGCTTCGTCGTCCAACTGAAGCGAGGAGACGCCAAGGTCCATCAGCACGGCGTCTACCCGCCCGGACCGGCCATATTCGGCGGCAACATCCGAGATTTCGTCGTACGTTGCGTGGACCGGGATGAAGCGCTTGCCGAACCGGGCAAGACGCTCGCTCGCCAAGTCAATCGCCTGGAGATCGCGATCGATTCCCACGACCGTGAGGTCGGCGAAACGTTCTAGGAAAGCGGCGGCATGCCCGCCCATTCCAAGAGTCGCATCGATCAGTGTGGGCTCCTGACCTGTCAGCGCCGGGCCGAGGAGATTCAGGCACTCCTCCAAAAGCACGGGCATGTGCAACGCATTGCCCGCCGCACGGGCACTGTCAGTCGCGTCGCCGCTCGCGCGGCCAACATGCGACACTGTCCCGTTTGTGCGGTGGAGTCCGACGCTGTTCGTCGTGTTCGACGCCATGCGAACTCCTCTCTATGCGCCGCGGCGCACGGCCGTAGCCGCAACCGCCATTCAATCGTTGAGCCGGACCGGCCGGCGGCTTCTTTCGTCTTTCTGGAGCTGGGGAACTGCCTCAGACGGGCGAAAGAAAGCCTTCGGCCGGTCAGAACAAGCCAGGGATGACTTCGTCTTCGCGTTCCGCGAAGGAGGTCTCCTGCATGTTCAGGTACTCGTTCCATGCCGTTAGGTCCCAGATCTCGATCCTGCTTCCCGAGCCGATCACGGCCAGGTCGCGTCCCAATCCGGCATACTTACGCAGATTGGCGGGAATGGAGATCCGTCCCTGTTTGTCCGGCACCTGGTCATTCGCACCGGAGAACAGCACACGCTGATAGTCACGAGCCTCCTTAGAGGTGAGGGGAGCCTGGTGGAGTTTCGTTTGAAACTCCTCAAACTCCTCCATGGTGAAGACGAACAGGCAGTGCTCCTGTCCTCTGGTGATGACCAACCCGTGCTGGAGCTGGTCGCGGAACTTCGCGGGCAGGATCAGACGACCCTTGTCATCGAGCTTTGGCTCGTATGTGCCCAGAAACACCGCGTCCACCTCCCTCTCGACGCTGGCCTCCACTTTACTCCACTTCGCCCCACAACCACGGGTGACATGGGGGTGTTTTGCCGCGGGACGTCATATAGATCGAGGGAAAACATTAGTGGATGGCAACGTTACCCATCGCGTCACATATTTGTTGAAATTGTCCTCCCACAGGCGGAGATCCGGGCCTGCAATCGGTGATTTCACGGGCACAGCGGCGCGGGTGGAGCAATGTGGAGGAGGATGAGCTCAGTGGGTGTAGAGGAGGGGACCCAGCGAGTGCGAAGGAGGGTGAACGTTGGCGCTTGCGAAAGACCACGAGGCGAACATCGACATCGGCCTCCGGGTTCGAGCTTCTGTCGGATTCGAGCATTGAGTTCAGGTGCGTGCACCCGGCAAGCGGGCAGTGTCCAATTCACGTTGGTCTCAGTCGAATTCGGGCACTGGGTTTCGAGTGCCGTGGGCTCCAAGAACAAGGGCTTCAAGAACAAAGGCTTCAAGAAACTGATGCCGATGCCGAGTGACGGATGCCGAACGTCGAAGGCGCTGCTACCGAGCACCGGGAAGCAAGCAGTGGGGTCTCACACCTTCAGAATCCCACAATTCAGAATCCCACAACTGCGCACAGCACGCATGGTTTGAGAAACACCACGGCGCAAAGAATCCGAGACGGAAAAGCCAACTGGCGCAAGGCCTTCGCCAATGTCACGGCACGCGGGCAGAGCACTATGCCTCCGCGGGCAAGTGAAGAAAGCCCACACCGGTGAGCCTGCCGTGACGGGTGAGGCCCATGCCTCCGCCAAAAGGTGAAGAACACCCCGACTGCGCGACATGGAGGCAGAGAAGATCAAAGACCCGATGATCTGAAAACACCGGAAACGCTAAACATCGGGAATATTCACGGCGACGCTACACGTGTACACACCCGTCCGTATGCTTAGCCGTCAGCGACGACGGCGCTTCTCCCACTCTTCGGCCTGACGAGCCATGAAGTCCTGGAATTTATTGGATCGAGGAGTCTTGGGCTGCTTCGGCTGAGGATCCTCATTCTCCGCGTTCTCGTTGGGAAAGGACGTGATGCCCGTTGTCATGTACCACGTTCCCAAGAACATGACGACGATCCCCAGCAGGCCGATAATCTCGATCTCTGCTGAAACACCAAAAGTGAGGATGGCGATACCAGCGAACACCACGAGAAGTCCCAAAACGAGATGCCGGATCGAAACCTGCCGAGCAGCTGCCTTCGGCGAGGATTTGGGCTTGAGTGTATCGGCAAACCCGGGGTCCTCGTCGGAAAGTTGCGCTTCGAGCTCTTCCAGCATCTTCCGTTCGTATTCGGACAGGGCCATGAGTTCTCCTCGTCGTCGGCGTACCCGTTAAGAATATCCCGAAGGTACGGGCGGCAAAAGTCAAACGAGTGACCAAGCTGCCATACTTCCTGTGGCGTCAGACGCCATTCGCCCGCAGGTGAACGCAAACGCCCTTTTCTTTGCGCTGTGCCAGCGGCAGTGAAAACTGCCCAGCTGGGCGCGGCCATCCTAGTTCCACGCTGCATCTGCGCCTCAACGACTCAACCCCCGCACCTAAATAGCCCAATAGCCGAAGACACTCTGTTTGCCGTCGGCGCCTCCGCCTCAGAACCCGAGAACTGCGCTTAAACCTTCGGTATTTCCTTCTAGGCGCTCGGCACTTCCATCTCAACGCCCCTCTCGCCTCCATCTCAACGCCTCTCTCGCCTCCATCTCAACGCCGCGACCTCCGCCGACCGGGCCTTGCTCGCTCCCAGCTGGACCTGGCTCGCCACAGGGTTGCCCTCCCGCCTCGTCGGCCGACTTGTTCGCTTTGCCCAGAGCGGCTTTCGCCCGACCAGGATCAATGAGGCTTCCGGGCCCGGCGGAGGATGAACCAAACTTGTCGCGAACGCGATCGAGCGCTGCTTCGGCTCGCTCCCGTCGCGGATCCGAGCCGAAAGCAAGCTGGATTCCCTCGCGAGGATCGACCACATGCTCGGCGCGAAGCCCGAGCAAACGCAACCCGTCACCCGAAATGGCAATCGAATCGAGGAGGCGTTTGGCTGCTCCGTATAGGTCTGCAGCCAAATCGGTGGGTTGCCCGAAGGTCGAACTTCGCGTGATCGTAGTGAAATCGGCGAAACGCACTTTGATGGCGACTGTGCGAGCTACCAAATGCGATTGTCGCAATCTCCTTGCCGTGGAATCGGCCTGCGCCAGGAGTATCCGTTCGAGTTCGCCGCGGTCGGCCACATGCTCGAAAAATGTCTGTTCTTTGCCGATCGACTTCTCCTCGCGCGCAGTCGTCACCGGCCGCGGGTCCTCCCCCATCGCCAATTCGTACAGATGCGTTCCACTGGCTCGACCAAGGATCTTCACGAGCCTCTCTGGTCCCGCCGCCGCAAGTTCTCGCACCGTCTCAATCCCCTGT
>CAUSGP010000237.1:0-3547 GCA_963531075.1 uncultured Actinomycetaceae bacterium
CCGACGACGTCGCTCACCCCGAACTGACTGGGGCCAAGCACCCCCATGCGGTAGTTCGAGCGGCCCTGCGCGTCGCGCGGAACGAGGTTGTGCATCGTCGAGCCGCGCTGGAAGACGATCTCAAGGAGGGCCTCCAGCGGGAAGACCCGCCCGTACGACGAGAGCGCCGTGTACTCGCCCAGCGAATGCCCGGCGAACATCGCCCCTTCCACGAGCGCGCCCTCGGCCGCGAGCCGCTCGGTCTGGGCTGCCGCGACGGTGGCCAGAGCCACCTGGGTGAACTGAGTGAGGTTGAGCAGTCCCTCAGGATGGTAGTAACGCACGCCGCCCGCGACGAGTTCGCGCGGATTGTCGCGAACCAAAGCGAGGATCGAGAAGCCGAGCCTCTCGCGGGTGTGCTTGTCGGCGCGCTCCCACACAGCCCGCGCCGCGGCCGACTCGTTGCGCTCGTCCAGGGCCATTCCCTGAGATTGCACTCCTTGACCCGGATAGAGGTAAGCGGTGCTCGGCGCCTCGACAGCGGCCGTCGCAGTGGCCACCAGAACCCCGTCGACGGTGCAGGAGACCTCCAGAGCCAAGCCTCCCTCGCGAATGCGTCCAACACGTTCGACGCGCACATCCACCGAATCGCCAAGGCCGACCATCCCGAACATTCTGTACGTCCACCCCAGAATCCTCGTTCCCGCGATTTTCTGGGTCGCATACTCGGCGGCCGCACACAGCCACATGCCGTGAACGATCGGCTCGTCCAGCCCGGCGAGCTCCGCTCCCCTGCGCGATGTGTGTATGGGGTTATAGTCGCCCGAGACGATGGCGAAGGCCGTCATGTCGGTCGGGGCTTTCACTTTCATCGAGCCGAGAACAGAACGGGGCGTCTCAACGACGTCGCCCACTCCTGCCCGCGCTTGAGGATCCTCGAGCTGCTCGTCGCCTGCGCGGCCGCGCAGGGCAAAACGGTCGGCGAAGAAGGCGACCTCTCGGCCGTCACCGTCCACGACCCGGGTGTCGACGCCGATGACTCTTCCCGCGGCGGTGTCGGCGACGCCGGTCACGTGAGAGGTCGCGGTCAGCGTCCCGGTCAGCTCGTCAAGCGCCACTGCGATGCGCTCGGAGTGATCAAGGTGGACTGTCGATAGAAGTCCTTCTATGACGGGGTATCCGTCGCGGGTGGTCGAGCCGATCGCGCCGTATATCGCCGGCCAGCACGAGCCGAAAAGCGCACTGGGAACCGCGCCCGCGCCGACGGCCTCGGCCGGTTCACAGACGAGGGCGTGCGACGCCGCGGCATCGCGGCCGAACTCGAAGGAGAAGGCCTCGCCGTCGCCGGGAAGGCAGTCCACGGGCGTTCCGCCCACGGTTGTCGATCCGACGCCGGCAGTGGCTTCGAGAAGTCCGCGCATGGCGGCTGAAAGCCGGGCGTCGTCCACGAGCGGATAGGCGCCGGAGGCCGCCCCTGAGGGCGCGACGAGCGGCACGCGAATCTCACGGACGCGATGGGTGACTGTTTCCGTGCCGTCCCACACCGAATCGAAGGGCACGAGGACTTCCCACTCGCCGCCGGATGCGGCCTCTTCGACGGCATGCGAGCTTTCAGCAGCGTGCGAGCCTTCGGAGGTGGGCGAGTCACCCGCTCTGAGGAGCCGCGATCCCTCGATCAAGGCAGGGTTGGGCACAAGGTTTCCACGCCACACCACGTAGCGTGCCGTGCCGAAGTACTCCTCCTCCGTCCTCGCGAGACGGCTGAAGGCGGGCTTTCCCTCCCCCAGGCGAGCCGCGGCTGCATCCTCATACGCGACCAGAATATCCGCTGTAGGCACATTCGCCTCCGTGATTGAGGCGACGGAAACGGGGCCGGGAATAATGCGCACCTCGTCGGCAGCGTAACGCGAATCGTGCGACTGCCACAGATTGTCCGTCCCCCACCGGCGGACAATTTCCGCGTCGATGACGGGGACGAAGGGAACCGGCTTGGGGTATTTACGCGAGAGTTCAACGAAGAAGGCCGCGTCAACGGGCGTCACGAGAACGGATTCGGCCGCGGGATATGCGCAAGCCAATGCTTCAATGGCGTGCCCGGGATCCTCAACGCCGTCGGCGAACAGCGACTCGATCGGGCCGTGATCGACCTCGCTCAGACGCGCTTCGGTGCGCTGAAGAAGATCGATGAAACGCGCCTCCATCGACCGGTCTACCCACGGGTAGGCGAGCTCGACGTAGCGTTCAAGCATCTGACGGTACGTCATGGCTGCGACGTCGCCAAAGTAGGGTTTGGCGGTTTTGTCGATCGCCTCGATTATCTCGTCGCGGCGCGCATCGATTTCCTCCGCGGGGATTTCAGCCAGAAGCTTGGAGGCCGCGGCGCTCGAATTAGCGATTTCGTATAGATCGGCATGCAATTGGGAAAGCCCGGAGGTCATTCCTCCGCGGATCTCGCCCCGGTGAACCCACCCCTCGGAGATTCCCGGGGTGGCCACGAGCAGATCCTTGACGGCGGGGCTCGTGGCGGCCTCGGCGGAAGCCATGAGCGGGGTTCCGATGAACACGCCATCGACAGGCATGGGGCGGCGCCCGTAGGCCCGGGACCACGATCCGTCCAAGTAGTCGGCCGCGCGCTCGGGATCACCGAGACCGCCTCCGGCGCACACCACCACTCCTGCCTCTCGCAGCTGCGCGTACGTTGGGAGCAGCAGCTCAGGCAGCGACTCCCACGAATGGTGTCCACCGGCCTGCCCGTCTTCAATCATGGCGATCAGTGGCGCAGTCACGCCCTTTTCGCCCAGTTCTCGGGCGATCTGCACGACCTGGCGGATTTGCGCCACCGTTCCAGGCTTGAACGCGACGTACGGGAAGCCTTCGGAATGCAGGCGTTCAACGAGTTCGACGGCCTCCTCGAATTCGGGAATCCCGGCCGAAACGACGACGCCGTCGAGAGGAGCGCCAGCCGCGCGTTTCTTCGACACCGCCCGCCGCGACCCGAAATGCATGCCCCATAGATAGGGGTCGAGGAACATCGCGTTGAACTGGGCCGTGCGCCCGGGCTCCAACAGCTGCCCGAGGCGATCGAGGTGTTCATTAAGGATGTCCTCGGTGACCTGGCCGCCTCCGGCCATTTCCACCCAATGCCCGGCATTGGCCGCAGCGGCGACGATTTCCGGCTCCACTGTGGTCGGCGTCATTCCGCCCACCAGGATGGCCGACCGCCCCGTCATGCGGGTGAAGGCCGTATCGACCGTCTTTCGCCCGCCTACAATGCTTGCCGTCGGCGCGTAAGCCGACCAATCTTGTGTGACCCTCTCGCGGGGCGTCCCCGAGGCGAGGGCGTCACGAGCTTCAGCCGTCCCGGCCTCAATGTAGCGCACGCCCGCCCCGGCGAAATTCTCCGCGGCCAGACGCGCCAGGCCGGTGCCCGGGCCAAGGTTGACGACGGTGGCGCCGGCGGGCACTTTCTCGTTCAATTCGGCCGCCCAGTCGAGGCCTTCCGTGAGCACGGCCTTAGTCAGGTCGGCCGCGTCGGGAAGGGAGCTCCCGCATGCCTCGACCCATTCGA
>CAUSGP010000238.1:0-3537 GCA_963531075.1 uncultured Actinomycetaceae bacterium
GACCCGGTGAGCACGATGAGTCTGCCGTCGGTGGACGCGCACAGCGCCTTCATGGCATTGACGAGAGCCTCGGTATTGTGGGCAAAATCGACGATGACTCTCGGGCGCGCATTGAGCACCTCCATCCTTCCGGGGACGGCGGGATTGATCCCTTCGGGCAACGCTCGTTCCAAATCGGCCGGGGCGTAACCGGATGTCATGACCATGACGGCCGCGAGCGCAGCGTTGGCGACGTTAAAGTCCCCCGGCAGCGACGTCGATGTAGCGAGCCTGCGTCCGTCCGTCGATTCGAGCACGAAGGACGAACCGTTGTCGTCGGCGTTTGCCTTCCAGCCCACGACCCCGTCGGGAAGTTCGGGAAGCTCGGTTTTCACGGCGAGGGCGGCCACGGCGCCGCGAAGCCTCGGCGCACATTCTCCGAGAAGGCGACGGCCCCATTCGTCATCGACGGTGACGACGGCGTTTCGGGCTCTTTCCTCGGTAAACAAACTCGCCTTGGCCTCGTAGTAGCGTTCCATCGTTCCGTGGAAGTCGAGATGGTCCTGCGTAAGATTCGTGAAACCGGCCACCGTGAAGGCCAAGGGGTCGCTGCGGCCTTGAACCAGAGCATGGCTGGAAGTCTCCATGACGATGTCCGTTCCGCCGCCGCGACGGTGGAACGCAAGGTAGCTTTGGAGCTCGTCGGGCATGGGCGTGGTCAAATGCGCCGGGACGCTCATATCGGCCAAGCGGATCTCCACCGTGCCGATGAGACCCGGCTTGCGCCCAAGAGCGCGTAGCACCGATTCGACCATGTATGCCGTGGTGGTTTTGCCGTTCGTTCCGGTGATCGCGTAGGAGCCCAGTCCGGCTGCCGGCTCCCCCAAGATCATGGCGGCCACCGCCCCCATGACCGCTCGCGGTTCATCGACCACAAGGATGGGGACGGGCAGCTCGTGCACAGCCTCCGCAAGCATCTTGCGCCCCTCTTCATCTGTGAGGACGGCGCTCGCCCCAGCCTCGATCGCGGATGCCGCGAAGGCGGCGCCGTGCACTTTCTCACCCGGAGTCGCGACGAATAGGTCACCGGGACGGACCTTCCTGCTGTCGGCTGTGACGGATTCGACGGTTGCGTCGCCCGCGTGGCCGGCCACGGTTGCCCCGATGGTCTCCGCTATGACGGCGAGCTGCGTGGGGCTCCCCGTCTGTCTCGTGTACTCAGTCATTCTTGCCTATCTGGTTCTCGTACCACGGGTACTTGTAGAGGGGCTCCGTAGAAGGCGCGATCCCCAGCTGCCGTACCGCAAAGGTTGCGACATTCGAGAATACCGGAGCGGCGACCTCGCCGCCGTATCCTGCTCCCTTTCCGTTGTAAACGGTGACCGCTACGGCTATTTGAGGCTTTTCCGCGGGAATGACCCCCACAAAAGTTCCGACGCGCTTGGTGAGCTTGCCGTTGGCGTCGGGCACCTGGGCGGTCCCCGTCTTTCCCGCGACGTTGTATCCCTCAACCCTGGCGAGGTATCCGGTCGAGTCTTCGTTGGTGACGGCCTGCATCATCTTGAGCATCGTCGCCGCTGAGTCTGAGGAAATCACACGTTCCTTCTTTTCGGGCGTCACCGGCTTTTCATGGCCGTCGGCGTCGACCGTGGATTCCACGATATGCAGAGGAATCCTCACTCCCGCATTGCCGATCGTGGCCACCATCTGACCAAGCTGAACCGTGGTGGCGGACCATCCTTGGCCGAACATCGTCGTGTAACGCCCCCTTGGACCCCACGTCGCCGGTTGCGTCAGTCTTCCCCGCGATTCTGCGGGAAGCTCGATTCCCGTCTTCGAGCCGATGCCGAACTTCTTCATGTACTCATATCGCTTGGCATCGGTCATTTTGTCGCCGATCTGTATGAGACCCGTATTGTAGGACTTTGCCAGAATGCCCGCGACAGTCATCTTCTCCGTGCCGTGCGAATCGTTGTCGTGGATCTTCTCGCCGTTGGGCATCTTGATCGAATAGGGAACCGTGAAGACGCTCGTGGGCGTGACCTTCTTCTGGTCGATGGATCCGGAAAAGGTCACAAGCTTTCCGGTCGATCCCGGTTCGACGGGGGCCTGGACGGCGCGCGAACCCCAGTTCGAGGACGACGTCTGCGAAAGATTCGCGGGATTCGGGGAACCCGAATCGACAAGGGCGAGCACCTTCCCTGTTCCGATTTCGATGACGACGGCCGAGCCCCACTCGGCGTTGTTGGCCTTGACCGAATCGTCGACCGCTTTCATAAGCTGATTTTGCAAGTCGCGGTCGATTGTGAGCTTGACCGTAGACCCGTTCTTAGCCGCCACTTCTTCGCGCTTGCCGTTAGGCAAGATGGCGCCGCCACCGGCGACTTCGACCGTTCGAGAACCGTTCTTTCCCGTGAGAGCGGCCTCGTGAGACTTCTCGATCCCCGCCTGGCCTTTGATCTGCCCAGGCTCGTCTTTGTCCTGCCCTGTGTACCCTAGAACGTTTCCGGCGACGGCGCCATTGGGGTACTCGCGTTTCATATACTGTTCGGGTTCGATGCCGCTGATGTGCAGCGCGTTGATTTGACGCCACTTGTCGGGCGAGATGTCCTTTTTGACGTAGACAAAGGATTTCTTCTTCTCTCCCCCGAGGAGGATGCCGCCCAGTTCGGCACGGTCCATTTTGAGAATCGGAGCTAGCTGCTCGGCGGCTGCCGCCGCACCCGTGCCGATGAGTTTGCCGTCGTCGTCATAGCGTTTGTACTGAGAAATGACTTTCTGGTTGACTCCGACGTTGTAACGCTCGATGGATGTCGCCATCACCGATCCTTTCGAATCGACGATGTCGCCGCGCTTGGCGTGGAGGGTATAGGTTCTCGTTCTGAAACCGGAGGCGGCGTCCGCGAGTGACGAGGCCCTGACGGCCTGCAAATCGATAAGGCGAATGCCGAGCACTAGAGCGCAGATGAGGAAGGCGATGATGAGCGAATGCAATCGCCTGGCCGCCATCGGCAACGAGGCGTGGTACTCCCTCAAGCGATGAACATACCGAAAAAAGGCGGCGCGGCGCGGACGATCCGCGCCACGCTTCTTCGACTCAGTGCCCGTGGCAGAAGACGACATCTACTTCCTTTGCGGCTCCGAGGGCTTTGTCACTGCCCCTGTCTTGAGATCCATATGGAGGACGCTCGTTGCTGGAACCAATCCTAGTTGCTCTGCCTTGGCGGTCAGCCCCTGGGGAGTCGATGCTGAGACTACGCGGTCGGCCAGCGTCGCCTCTTTTGCGGTGGCAGCATTGAGATCTTTCTGGACCGATTGGATCTCGTAGGCCGTATCGACCATCTGCGTGTTGAGAGCGAACACCGTACCCAGGGCCCCGATGACGAGCAGTGCGCAGATGATGACGGTCAGGACGGTCACGAGAGTGGCGACGAGGAGGGTGTTCCACATCCAGGTGAAGACCTCGCCGCGCTCGAACACGGTGCGGTAGTTCTCCAGCGTGAAGCCGCCGTCCGGCAGCCACTGCAGCGGCAGGGACTGGGCCTGCACCTCGGACTT
>CAUSGP010000239.1:0-3454 GCA_963531075.1 uncultured Actinomycetaceae bacterium
CTCAGGAATCCAGGCTGCCGGACCGCAAGCCCAATCGGGGCAGGAACGGTTGGCTACCGAACGGTCAGAGACGGAGTCGTCGGAGCCGGAGAGGTCGGGGACAGTGTAGTCCGGGTTAGAGAGGTCAGGGACAATGTGGTCGGGGCTGGAGAGGTTGCAGTCTGAATTATCGCGACCCAAGTCCGCGGGAGCCAAGCGATCGGATGCCGAGCCTTCGGATGCCCGGGAGCCGCCGATCTCCCAATTGCCCAGCAGCCACGCTCTGCCTCCGGGCGCGAGCACTTCGCCGAGCCCACCGACGAGCTCAGCCAACAGCGAGTCACCCTCGCGCCCGCCGTCGCGATAGGTGCGGACGCCACGCGTGCGAGCGGTTTCCGGTGTGATGACGAACGGCGGATTCGAGACGACGACGTCGTACCGTTCGCGCACGGGATCCAGGAGCGAACCGCACCGAAAGTCGATCGTGACCCCCGCGAGGGCGGCATTCAATCGGGCGTAGGCGAGAGCTCGGGCCGAAACATCGGTGGCCGTCACCCGCGCCCCGCACAGCGCGGCGAGAATCGCGTGGTATCCACACCCTGTTCCGACATCGAGCACCCGCTCCCCCACGCCGTAGGCGGCCATTGCTGCGAGCGTTCGCGTGGCTCCTCCGACGGGCATAACGTGACTCTGACCCGGAATTACGCCCGCCAACTCGCCCCAATCGGAGGCGATGAGGACATCGGCGCGCTCGCCTCCAGGCACCGGCGATCCTCTAAAAATTGCGAGATGCCGAGGAAACGACGCGGGAACGTGCGGGAAGAGAGGCCGCTCACTGTGGACCACGGCGTCCACGTCCCCATTCGCGCAAGTCGCCGGTAGAGCTGCCGCGATGTCCTCGTCGTTGAGCCGATCGCCGAGCATGAAGAGCCTCGTGAGATTGGCAAGCCTGACGTCGGACACGTTGATGCGGTCCGCGTTCTCCGCGCTCGCTTCGCCGACATCTTTCGCGGCTTTTGCGCTGGTTTCGTTCGGAGCTTTCACGGCGTGTACGGATTCCACGCCGGTTCTGCCGCAACATCTTTGTGCGATCGCGCGCGTCCGCACAAGGGCGGGAAGGCGCTGTTCGCGATGCACGGCGGCAAGGGCCTCGGGGCCGAGGAGTCCTTCTATGGCGGTGAGAGTGTATGCGCGTAGGTCTTCTCGCAAAGCTGGAGCCGCGTCAATGGCGGCAAGAAGTTCAACTTCGGCGGCGTGTGCGAGGGCGGAATCGGAGGCATCGGCATCCATGCATCAAGCGTATGCGAGTATGCGCACGGTGCGGGGCGAGCCAGGCCCGCCACGGTGATCAAGTTCCCACCGTAGACGGGCATCCGCGGCCGCCGCACAGGCATATGCTTATACATCATGCCTTCAGATTCCCCTGCCTTACAGGGGCGTGCTCGCGCGCGCCTTCTTTTCGTCCTCATCAGCGGTTTGTTCCTCTCGCTCATCACCGTCAGCATCATTAACGTGGCGCTGCCATCCATCAAAACGGCGCTGGATGCCTCGCCCAGCCAGATGCAGTGGGCGCTTTCGGGGTACTCGCTGGCCATCGGCGTCGTCCTTGTGGCGGCGGGCCGTGCGGGCGACATTCTTGGGCGCGGGCGCCTTTTCGCGGCGGGCGTGTTGATTTTCGCCATCGCGTCGACGGCGGCAACCCTGGCCACAAACGCCCTTATGCTTGACATCGCGCGCGCCGTCATGGGCTTTGGCGCGGGAATCTACACGCCGCAGACGGGCGGCCTGATCCAGCAGCATTACCGCGGTAAAGAGCGGGCGAAGGCTTTCGGAATTTTCGGGGCAACCGTTGGCGTTGCCGTAGCGATCGGACCAACTGTTGGCGGTGTTTTCCTTGAACTGCTGCCGGAATCCATTGGTTGGCGAGCGACCCTCGGGTTCAACGTACCCGTGGCCGCTGCGGTGTTTGTGCTGGCGCTCAAGTGGATTCCGCGCGAACCGATTGACCCCGAGCACCGCAGCCACCTGTGGAAGCGGCTTGACCCCGTGGGTGCCGTGCTCCTTGCGATCGCTATCGTTGGGCTGATGCTGCCGTTCATGGCGGCGGCGACAATGCCGTGGACGTGGTGGCTTCTGCCGGTTGGCTTTGCGCTGGTGGGTCTGTGGTGGCTGTGGGAGCATCGGCTTCACGGCCGCGGCGGGGAGCCGATGGTGGACCCTCGCCTTCTGAAGATTCGCACATTCACTTTGGGCACGGCCACGATTACGGCTTTTTTCGCGGGTTCGACGACGATGGGCGTGATTCTCGCGGATTACGTTCAGCGCGGGATCGGTAAAAGCGCGTTGGTTTCCGGCATGCTCGTCCTTCCAACGGCGGTGGCGCAGGTGATTTCGGCACCCCTGGCTGGGCGGCTCGTGTGGCGGTGGGGCCGCAGGATTGTGATCGTTGGGATCTTCTTGAATATCGTGGGCCTGGTGGCAATTGCGGTGGCCACCGTGTTTGTGGATCGCGGGGCGAGCGTGTGGTGGTTTGGGATCGGCGCGGCGATCATCGGTTTCGGGATAGGTTGGGTGACGTCGCCTAACCAGGCGCTTTCGCTGCGTGATGTGCCTGTGGAAAGCGGCGGGACGGCGTCGGGCATCATGCAGACGGGTCAACGCATAGCGACGGCGATCGGAACCGCGGCCTGCACGGGTCTTTTCTACAGCTTGGCCGGTGAAAGCTATGTCAAGGCGATGGTTGCCGGATGTGCCTTGCTTGCAGCATTCATTGCTGTGGCGCTGGTTATCGCCTACTGGGATGCCCGGCACCCGAGCGTGCAGACCTCGGCCCGCCAGAAGGAGGCCGTGCGCGAAGCTCTGGAGTCCACGCGGAAATAGCCTGGGCTGACCGCACGAATACACGCGCGGGAATCACGCACTGGAGTCCATGCGGAAATAGCCTGGGCCTTCGGGCATGGACGGGTTTCCGCGTGGTTCGCAGATATCGATGCCAACAGGCTGCCTTTGGGCAAGGGGACGTGGTTTTGGCGGGCCAGGCTGTTTGGCGACAGGGCAAACGGTTACGAGCTTCAAGCAGGCCAACTGCCATACACGCGCTGTCACAGACCTGGATTCGCGTGCTGCTAATGAAATTTCATTTCACCGTGCACTCACGGTAAGCGCCTATGGCCAATGGAGGCATTCAAGGCAGCGGAACATGCTGTCAATCATGGGAGCTGACACTCTGTATATTCGTGCACCTCAACATCTCGAGACACACGTCCTTTCTGCGACACCACACTGACCCGCTCACCTTTGGCAAGCAGGTCAAGCAGGCATTGACACACCGTTTGGCGCTCGGTGCCTTCCGACCCGACGAGGCCGACGACGACGCGTGGGTCGTCCTGTCTCAATGCACCTTCTGGTGCTCAGTGCTTTCCGACCGGTCGTCTTCGAGGTGTCCTCGATCAACGAAACCGAGTCTCAATGCACC